>CANRJX010000042.1 GCA_947631095.1 uncultured Wohlfahrtiimonas sp. | reverse complement strand
GCTGTTTTCTCATAAATATAGATGAACGTTCCTAAGGATTTAAATTGATATGAACTTAAAAAAATATAAAGACTATACCATTACAGAACATGTTTATGATGTGGTAGTCGTTGGTGCAGGTGGTGCAGGTTTACGTGCAACACTAGGTATGGCAGAGAAAGGTTTCAAAACAGCATGTATTACTAAAGTATTCCCTACTCGTTCTCATACAGTTGCTGCTCAAGGTGGTGTTTCTGCTGCTTTAGGTAACATGGGTGAAGATGATTGGCGCTGGCACATGTACGATACAGTTAAAGGTTCTGACTGGTTAGGTGACCAAGATGCAATCGAATATATGTGTCGTGAAGCTATTCCTTCAATCTTAGAATTAGAACATTATGGTTTGCCATTCTCTCGTACGAAAGAAGGTAAAATCTATCAACGTCCTTTCGGCGGGATGACAACACATTACGGTGAAGCACAAGCTCAACGTACATGTGCTGCAGCTGACCGTACAGGTCATGCAATGTTGCATACTTTGTATCAACAATCATTAAAACATCATGCTGAATTCTACATCGAATATTTCGCACTAGACTTAATCATGGAAGATGATGTTTGTCGTGGCGTAATCGCTTGGGATTTAGCAGATGGCACAATCCACGTATTCCGCGCACAAACTGTTGTATTAGCAACAGGTGGTTATGGTCGTGCATACTTCTCTGCAACATCAGCACATACTTGTACTGGTGATGGTGGTGGTATGGCTGCTCGTGCAGGTATTCCTTTACAAGATATGGAATTCGTACAATTCCACCCAACAGGTATTTATGGCGCAGGTTGCTTAATTACTGAAGGTGTTCGTGGTGAAGGTGGTTACTTAACCAATAGTAATGGTGAGCGTTTCATGGAACGTTATGCACCAAATGCTAAAGACTTAGCATCTCGTGACGTTGTTTCGCGTTCTATTTTATTAGAAATCCGTGAAGGTCGTGGTGTTGGTCCTAAGAAAGATCATGTTTATTTGCATCTTGAGCATTTAGGTCCTGAAGTTATCAATGAGCGTTTACCAAGTATCGCTGAAAGTGCAAAAATCTTTGCTAACGTTGATGTAACAAAAGAACCAATTCCAATTATCCCTACTGTTCACTACAACATGGGTGGTATTCCAACAAACTATCATGGCGAAGTGGTTACTTTGAAAGATGGCAACCCTGAACATGTTGTGACTGGTTTAATGGCAATCGGTGAAGCATCTTGTGTATCTGTTCATGGTGCAAACCGTTTAGGTTCTAACTCATTATTAGACTTAGTTGTATTTGGCCGTGCAGCAGCAAATCGTGCAGCTGAAACATTGACACCTGGTGCTCCTCAAAGAGATTTACCAGAAGATAAAATCTTAGCAATCCTAGATCGCTTCGATAGAATTCGTCATGCAAATGGCTCTATTTCTACGGCGACTTTACGTGACAAAATGCAACGTGCGATGCAAGCTGACGTCTCTGTATTCCGTATGGAAGAAACATTGAAAGATGGTGTTGAAGCGATTACTGAAGCTTATCATCAATTCAAAGACATCAAAGTTCATGATCGCAGCTTAATCTGGAACTCTGACTTAGTTGAAACATTAGAACTTTCTAACTTGTTGGCGAATGCAATGACAACGGTTGTTTCAGCTTATAACCGCCAAGAATCTCGTGGTGCTCACGCTCGTGAAGACTTCCCGAATCGTGATGATGAACAATGGATGAAACATACTTTAGCGTGGTTAGATGAAGAGTCTGGCGAAGTAAAACTTGATTATCGCCCTGTTCACACATTCACATTGACTGACGATGTGGAATATATTCCACCTAAAGAAAGAACATACTAAAGGAAACGGTTATGGCTGAGTTTAAATTACCTGCGAATTCTGTTGTCAAAGAAAATGGACAATACTTTAAAGCAGAAGGCGCAACAAATAAGCGTGTATTTAAAGTGTATCGTTGGAGTCCTGATACTGGTGAAAATCCACGTTTTGATCGCTATGAAGTAAACATGGATGAATGTGGCCCAATGATTTTGGACGCATTGTTAAAGATCAAAAATGAAATTGACCCAACATTAACTTTACGTCGTTCATGTCGTGAAGGTGTTTGTGGTTCATGTGCAATGAACATTGATGGTACAAATACATTGGCTTGTACAAAATCAATTGAATCTGTTTCAAATAATGAAGTTCGTATTGCACCATTACCACACATGCCTGTTATTAAGGACTTAGTTCCTGACTTAACTCACTTCTATGCGCAACATGCATCTGTACAACCTTGGTTACAAGCAGATACACCAAATCCTCCTCGTGAGCGTTTACAGTCTATCGAAGAACGCCGTAAGTTGGATGGTTCATATGAATGTATCTTGTGTGCAAGCTGCTCAACAGCGTGCCCAAGCTACTGGTGGAACTCTGATAAATACTTAGGCCCTGCGGTATTGCTACAAGCATATCGTTTCATCATGGATTCTCGTGATGAATACAAAGGTGAGCGTTTGGCTGAATTGGAAGATCCGTTCAAATTGTATCGTTGTCATACAATCATGAACTGTACACAAACATGTCCAAAAGGTTTGAATCCTGCTAAAGCAATCGCTGAAATCAAAAAATTGATCGTTGCAAGACATCACTAATTTTGATTAAAGTTTAGATAACAAAAAGGAAGCTTTAGCTTCCTTTTTTATTTTCCTTAAAATCTATACGTTAAGCCCAGTATTGGCCCTTTTTGAGTAATATTATAGACAAAGCCATCTCGTCTATAATCCACACCGAGTCCTCTATAACCTGCGGAAAGAGTCAGATTTTTAGTTGCATTCCAATTGAGCATTAATCCAGCATCCCAATCTGATTTAGCCTGCCCTGCACCGCCTAAGCCCCAACCTGTAATAGAAAAGTCTTCATTGAATGCATATTGTCCTCGCAATCCCCCGATAACATCTACCCATCGCTCTTTAGTACCTAATGATACTCTTCCATTTTTCAGTTTGATGTTCAGATCTGTATGCCAACCTCTCACTCCTCCCATGAGATCTAATCTAAATGCATCATTTGCAAAAACTGTATAACCTGCACCTAAAAAGCCTGTGGCAACCGTTGCTTTAACATTCTTAATCGTAAATCGTGAAGGTAAGGATTTCGTTAAACTTGTATCAATGTACATAAAATCCAATAAAAGACTAAATTTTCCCTTTCTTGCTTCTCCCATTAACATTAAAGCAATAATATCTAAATCTTTTGATTTATCAGAATATTTAGAGTTAATAAAATGTGTCCCGATATATGAATGCCCAACATCACCTTTTACATGAGCAGCCCAAACGTATGGCGATACTCTAAATTCCCATTCATCTTTTTGCACTAATGAATTAGCCCAAGAAGTAACTGTAACACTACTTAATACCAGCCCTCCTAACACCACTTTTTTAAAAGTTTTATTCATTCTTTATCTCACTTTTATTATGTTAATTTTTTTATAAAATATTAATCAATCGTCCATCTGTAAAATACATAGAACCTTTATCTACTTTATTGTTATTCATCGTGCCTATAAAGTATGAGCCATTGCTCAAAGTTAATTTGCCATCGCCATGAAACTGCCCATTTACATGCTCACCTTCGTAAATTGCACCATCATGTGTAATGGTTTTACCAAATCCAGTCGCTTTACCATTGTTAATTTCGCCTGAATAAACCGAACCATCTTCTGTCATTATTTTTCCATAGCCATTCTCCACCATATTCACTGAGGAACAACCTGTTATTAATATTAAAAACATTAATACAATAATGTCGTTGGACTTTAATTTTAAAGAAAATAAAGGGATTACATTAATATTCATGACCAATAATCAACCTGATGATTTTATATAAAACATTTTCTATTACTAATATCTATATTTTTAAATAATCATTAATATTTTTATATACAGTAACATTATTGAATATTCTGTCTACTATTTTATAGATAAATCAGGTCTTTTATACATGAATAAACTGCGTTCGGTGGCTTAACCATCTTTGTATCAAGCCATTCACAACTTCTTCATTATTGAGTAATTGTGGCACCATTTTTTGTGCTTTTTCGATAATATCTTTGTGCTGAAAAATATTGGCCACTTTAAAAGAAACTTCACCCGTTTGCTTAGTACCAATAATTTCACCCGTACCACGCAACTCTAAATCTTTTTCTGCGATCACAAACCCATCATCAGTTTGTTGCAGTATTTTCAATCGTTCCTGACCTATTTGTGACAAAGGTGGATCATACATCAATAAACAAAATGATGCTTTACTGCCTCGTCCTACTCGTCCACGCAATTGATGCAATTGGAATAAACCTAAACGCTCAGCATTTTCAATCACCATAATTGTGGCATTTGGCACATCCACACCCACTTCAATCACCGTTGTTGCGACCAAGATATCTAACTCATGATTTTTGAAAGACTGCATAATAGACTCTTTGTCTTTTGGCTTCATCTTTCCATGCAATAAGCCAACTCGTAAACCTGGTAGTGATTCTTGTAATAATTGATGACTTTCTTCAGCCGCTTGTGCAGTTAAAGTTTCATTCGCTTCTATTAATGTACATACCCAATAAGCTTGTACGCCTTCAGCACATTGCAATGCTAAACGACTGATTAATTGATCGCGTTTTTGATGATTCACCAAAGTTGTTGTGATAGGCACTCGATTGGCTGGTTTTTCATCAATTATGGAGTGTTTTAAATCTGCATAGGCAATCATTGCCAATGTACGTGGAATCGGTGTTGCTGTCATCATCAAAAAATGTGGCTGCTGATTTTGATTTTTTTCTTGTAAAGCCAAACGTTGCTCTACACCAAAACGATGTTGCTCATCCACAATTACTAATGCTAATGATGAATATTCAACACTTTCTTGGAATGTTGCATGCGTTCCTACGATAACTTGCACTTCTCCATTCTTAATCATCTCACCACGAATACGTTTCTCTTTTGCCGTTAATCCACCCGATAAAAAAGTCACATTAATTCCTAACGGCGTTAATAATTTACTCACCGTTAAATAATGTTGTTCCGCCAGTAATTCTGTCGGTGCGATCATAATGGCTTGCTGTTTCATCATCGCAACGTGCAATAAGGCAACCGTCGCTACAACCGTCTTACCTGCACCAACATCGCCCTGAACTAAACGCATCATCGGTTTATCTTGCAGTAAATCCTCTTTAATCTCGGCAATGACTCGATTTTGTGCATTCGTTAATTGATATGGCAAGGCTGATAATAATTTCTTTTCCGCATCAAATGACAAATGAATCGGAATACTTTTTTTATGTGATTCTTGTTCTCTAGCTTTACTTAGAGCCAATTGATAAGCCAATACTTCCTCTAACGCCAATGCTTTCTGCCAAGGATGTAATCCTTCTGATAGCTGAAAAAGATCAGCATCAGGCGGAGGATTATGCAAATAATGTAATGCTTCTGAAAGGGAATATTTTTGACTCACAAAACTAGGGAAAGATTCTGGTGTAATCAATTTAAGAGCTGATGCAATAATGCCTTTTATTTGTTTTTGCGTTAGCCCTGCGGTTAATGGATAAATCGGTGTCAATCTTTCTTCCACGGGAATCGCTTCATGCAATGCCCTAAATTCAGGATGTAC
The DNA here is from genome assembly GCA_947631095.1 of uncultured Wohlfahrtiimonas sp. Taxonomy (GTDB): domain Bacteria; phylum Pseudomonadota; class Gammaproteobacteria; order Cardiobacteriales; family Wohlfahrtiimonadaceae; genus Wohlfahrtiimonas. The sequence goes on along the minus strand of CANRJX010000042.1, from coordinate 9,676 downwards.
CATTTCTAAATAAGGGTAACCTTTTTTAACTTCACCAAATGCTCGAATTAAACCATCACCATCAAAAGCTTTTAAAATACCTTGGTTAAAGTTAAAAAACTTCAATTGCATTAGCCCCGTATCATCTTTGATCCAAACCGTTAAATACTTGCGCTTTCCTTGAGATAACTCTTTTTTCACAACTCTGGCTTCAACCACAACTGTATCGCCAATTCTAACTTCATTGATTGGCAATAAACGCGTGCGATCTTGATAGCGATAAGGTAAATGAAAAATCAAATCTTGGATCGTTTTGATGTGCAATTTCTCTAGAGTTTTAGCCATTTTTGGACCAACACTAGGCAATTTTGTAACGGATTGTCCCAAATTCACAAATTATCTCTTCTCGCATGAATACTTTTGGATGAACAAGCCTTATAATACATGAATTCATAGTAAAAAGAGAAACTGAGGCGACTGGATGTCAATCAAAAATATTCAAGCGTTAATTTCAGAAGATTTTAACCAAGTTAACGAATCAATCATGGCAGCATTATCTTCCGATGTTGCATTAATCAATGAATTGGGTGCATATATTATTTTATCTGGCGGTAAACGTTTACGCCCGATGATGACAGTATTATGTGCAAAAGCAGCTCAATATACAGGTGATAAACACATTCCTGCTGCTGCGCTCATTGAGTTTATCCATACAGCAACTTTACTGCATGATGATGTCGTGGATCATTCAGATATGCGCCGCGGTAAAGAAACTGCAAATGCAATTTGGGGCAATGAAGCAAGCGTGCTAGTGGGTGACTTTTTATATACTCGCGCTTTCCAAATGATGGTTGACTTAGATTCCATGCAAGTGATGCGAGTATTAGCACAAGCGACTAATCGTATTGCTGAAGGCGAAGTTCTTCAATTATTGAATATCAAAGAACCTGATATTACTGAAGAAAACTACTTCAATGTGATCTACTCTAAAACAGCTAAATTATTCGAAGCTGCTGCTGAAATTGCCGGAATCATGGCTTATGAAACATCAGGCCAACCTGAATCAAACATAGAAGCTTTCCGTGAATATGGGAAATTTGTAGGCACAGCATTCCAGTTGATTGATGATATTTTAGATTACACATCAACAGCTGCTGAAATGGGTAAAAATACAGGTGATGACCTTGCAGAAGGTAAACCAACATTACCATTGATTCGTGCAATTCAAATGGGGACACCTGAAGAAGCCGACTTAGTTCGTACTGCTTTATTGAATGCTGATGTTAGCCAATTGGATGAAATTTTAAAAATCATCGAGAGAACAGAATCTTTAAGTTATACCTACCAAAAAGCATGTGAGCAAATTGAAATGGCGATTAAAGCAATTGAACCAATTGCTAATACACCATATAAAGAAGCTTTGATTGGTTTAGCGAATTACGCGATCGAGCGTAAATTTTAATATTATTATTTTTAGATAATCTATTCATAAATATTAAAACTAAATTGAAGAATATAAAAAAGGCACTATTTCTAGTGCCTTTTCTTCATTAATTAATCATTAAAATTGATATTTCAAGCCTACATTCGCATTGTAATCACGTTTGTGAGACTTACCTTGTTGATAATTTAACTCAGTGCTTATTGAGAAGTTTTCCGTTGCTTGGTAGTTAAAACCAACTTTAGCTTCATATGAGAAGCCAACTTTGTCTGACTTCAATAAAGCACCGTCATAACTTACTTCGGAACGAACTGAGTTATACCAAATATTTACACCTGCAAACGGTTTGAAATCACCTTCTTTAGGATAAATAAATAGACCTGCTCTATAAATCATATTGCCATCTACTTTCTCTTTGATATTTGTTCCCGCATTATCTTTATAATCTTTAGATTTATAGTTCACATAACTCAATTGACCTTGTGGCTCTAAAACTAAATTACTATCAATTAAGAAAGGATATCCACCATTAGCTGTCACAACTACTGCATGCGAATCATATTTATAGTTCGAAGCACCACTCATCTTAATTGTATTATCAAGTTTAGTGTAACTTGTAGAGAATCCTACATATGGACTCAAGACATTCTGATAATCAAAATACCATGTTCCATAAATGCCAAAGGTTGAACTCGTTGTATCACTTTTAGTTTTGGAGATTTCTCCCTTTCTATTGGTTGAATCTGTCTTAGTAGTGCCGAGTCCCAACATACCACCCACAACCCATAAATTCTGACCTGATGTAAAGCCTGTATCAGCACCTAAAACTGTAGAATATGTATCTGTACTAAAGTTGATTTGTCCATTTAGCGCGCGACCTTTATTTTTCGCAGCCGTATTGCTAGACCATACTGAACCCAAATAACGACCATCTGCTGTCATTAAACGATCCAATGAACTTAATCCACCTAAGCCTCCTGGCATTCCACCAGTCGTTGCACTGTTACCATATCCTGGCACTAAAGTATTAATAATGCCGCCGATAGTACCAAAAACATTACCCACATCTGAACGTATATCTGAATCTGAATTTCCACTACCAAAAGATGTCATGTACCAATCCTGATCAGCATCATTTCTATGAAGAGTATATTCATATATGCCTTTTCTAATAGGACTATCTAATGTAAATGCATCAGAACTAGATGTACCAACATCAATTAACTTCACACCTAAACGAGATGTTTCTGCACCTACCACATTGCCAATATCATGTAGATGTAAAACTGTTGAGCCGCCAGCATGGCCAGTTACAATCATTTGATCTACACGGCTTGATGTATCGCTACCCAAATCAACATTCATATAGACTGCTGATTTGTCATACCCTGTATAATCTCCATTAACAATTAATTGATTACCTACAGTGTTCGATTCTGTATTACTAATATTGATTGTATTGTGGTTATTCAAGCCTTTATCAAAAGTAATACTACCACTACTGCCATCTGATTTATTTGAAACCTGTACCGTACCGTAGTTATCAAAGATACTATCTACTTTACCAGTGCCATTTAGCATCCCATTATTAGTTGTACTACCGCCTGAGCTCAATAAACCATTATCACCCAAGTTAATGACACCAGATACATTATTATTGATATCACCTGCGATGTTAATTTTACCATCCGTACCTAGATTAATAATATTGTTATTATTAAGGTTGCCATCACCAATAATAGTGCTGCCTGTACCCAAATCAATCACACCATTTTCTAGATTATTGATATCACCTGTAACATCAATTTGCCCACCATTACCGATATCTAATTGACCTTTATTATTGAGATCGCCACTAGCATGGAGCTCGCCGCCATTTATATCTAAATTGCCATTATTATTAACATTATTAGAATCTTGTTTCTTGCCATTAAGATCCAATGTGCCATCTTTATTAATGATTAAATCGCCTTTACCATTCCCCAATGCATTATCTGCATCCGAAATAACAGTACCGCTATCAATTGTTGTATTACCATTAAAGTTATTATTAGAGTTACTAATGGTTAAGCCTGGTTGATTGTCTGATTTAATGATCAGATTACCATTACCACTAATTTCAGTATCCAAATTATGGCTATCGCCAGGTTTGGTTTCGATTACAAAATCAGCGCCATCTCTAATAATAAATGATGTTAAACCATAACCAATTCCTAAACCAATTGCAGCTGTCCCATCTGCACCTGGAATTGCGATGAGCTTATAGTCATAAATTGCATCAGCAACATCCTTGCCACCCTGCTGAACTTCTCTTGTATCACTTTGAGTGATTTGATTTCCTTGACCATCGATTAAAACGAGTCGACCAAGATTGCTTATTCCACCAGTATTTTCGGTAATAGTGACTAACTTTTTCACGCCATCCGCATTGCCCGGTTGTAAAATATCAAATTCTCCAAGAGCAGTAGCTGGCGGTAACTCTGAAACATCTGTTTGTATAAAACCTGAAGTCTCTAAAGTAGTAGTTGGAGGTAACACTGAAACATCTTTTACAAACAAGTTTTCATCACCAGATACAATTAATGTACCACCGTTAAATTCGAGCTTGCCAGTTGTTTCATCTTTTCCACTAATGGTGACAATGCTTGTATATCCTAAAGACAATGTTCCATTGCTTAATGATGTTGCATTACTGCCAGAAATATCAAAACTACTATTCCCTAGATTAACAGTGCCCTCAAAAGCAAAACCCGCATTTCCTCCTAAAGTGAAAGCTGCTCCTTTTGTATCTACGTTAATAGAACCTGCACCTTTTAATGTATTGTTTAAAGTCAGAGAGCCTTCTGAATCAATATTCAGTGTGCCATTATTAACATTAATAACACCGTTTGATGTATTGGCAACAGAGTTGATGGTTAAATTTCCACCTGCTAAATTCAAAGTACCTTTATTATCTAAAGTAGTAATTGCTGTTTCCTGAGTTTTACCATTCAAATTAACTGTTGCACTTTCAGAGATATCTAATTTTGAAGTTTTACCAAAAGCATTATCACTACCTGCAATTACTAAACCTGCTTTCACTAAGGTTGTGCCTGAATAACTATTATTACTATCTTGTAAAGTTATACCTCTATCATCACTACGTAATTCTAAATTACCTGTACCGACAATAGTTGCTTGCATTGTACGATTTGTTGCACCATCTGCCGATAAAACTAATACTTGCTGATCTTTAATATCTAATTTTGTTAATGAGTAATCTAGTGCCAAATCATCTTCATCTGTTGTCAGCAAATGATAGTTATAAGTAGCATCTGCCACAGTTATATTAGAATCATCTGCATTTTTAATTTGAGTAACATAATCTTCAATCTCAACTACTTGTCCATTTTGAATATTCTGTAATACCAAATCATTGACATCAAAATTCTCTGTATTGGTACCTGTCACCAAAACTTCAAGATTTTGTCCAGTATGATTTAGCAAGTTCGATGCAGGATCAAAAGCACTTTTATCTGCGGGAGCATTACCAAGATTTAATTGAATATTTGTTTTCTTGTCTGAAGAAGAAGTGAGAGTACCTGTATTAATAGAGCCAAATCTTTCCTTTCCCTGATTCACTGTCGCAAAGACTAAAGTACCACCATCAAATGTTAGATTACCGACATTTTGTTGAGTAGCAGATGCTGTTGTAACGTTTCCTTGTCCGATGACTAAAGTCGCATTAGTGAGTGCTGTAGTATTATTACCACTTAAATCAAATGTACTATTGCCTAAGTTCACATTACCTGCAAAAGCACTACCAGCAGTCGTACCAAAACTGAATGCATTGCCCACGCCAGTATTAACATTAAGAGAACCATTACCTGTAATGGCATTATTTAAGCTAAATGCACCTGTAGTATTAATCGTGAGTTGATCTCCTTGTTCTGCGATATTAACTGCGGTTGTACCAAGTTGATTATTACCTGTGACTAATAAATTAGAGTTTTCAGTGATATTAACTGAACCTTTTGATGCGCTCAAACTATAAGTATCATTTAAACTTAATTGAGTCCCAACAAGATTAATTGCACCAGCGCTTTCAATCAAATTATTTAATTGAGTGACAGCTCCTTGATTATAATCATCAAATATCAACGAACTTCCCACAACATTAATAATGTTAGCGTTACCAATATTTGCATCACTACTGATAGTTAATGAACTATTATCAACTGTTTCACCTGTACTGCCTATATGAATCATTCCATCAGTCATTGTATTGTTACCACTCAAAGTGATATTTGAATTATTAATAACATTAATAATCCCTATACCTTGGAAATCATTCTCAACAGTGCCTTCTGAAGCTGAAAAATTTATTGTTGATTCTGAACTAACTAGATTAACCGTACCTTGGCCTAATGAATTAGGCGTTACTATTGTTAATTGCTGTCCATTTGCAATATTAAATAGACCTGTAAATTCAGTATTCTGACCTGTTAAAGAAACATATCTATTGATATTAATATCACCTGCACCACTTAAAACATTAGCAAGATTAGTTTCTCCATCATTAATATTAAACTTCCCACCTTGCGCAATATCAATCGTACTACTGCCTAGATTAGCAACATCTCTCAACTCGGTTGCATTACCTAAAGTTAAAATAGCACCATTACCAATTTGAATATTGGCACTTAAATCAGTATTTGCATGTAAAACTTCTAGCTCTCCACCTGTTAAATTCAGTGTTCCTGAACCAGATAAGCTATTTTCAGAATTAGATGAACCTCCGTTAGTAATCGTTAAATTACCTTCAGCAATATTTAATGTCCCGTCATTGTCTAAACTACCAATGGTTTGTGTTTTACCATTTAAGTTAACAGAAGCATCTGCATTAATATTTAATGCAGATGTTTCACCAAAAGCACTATCACTACCTAGAGTAACGAGCCCGCCACTAACCGTGGTTTCACCTTTATAAGTATTTTGATTACTTAAAGTTAAACCTCCCGAATTAGATACTAAACTTAAATTACCATCACCCGTAATTAACGTAGTCATATTAGTGTTAGTAGCACCATTAACATTTAATTCTAAAGTTTTTGTATCTAGAATATTTAATTTAGACAAACCATAGCTAATGCCTAAACCATCTTTATTATTTAATACATAGTTATAAGTACCATCAGCAACATGATCAGGTTCTACTCCTTGATTGATCGCAATCACTGTCCCATTTTCTGAATCGATCACTGCGCCTGTTTGATCTTGTAACACCAATTTATCCAATACTAGCTCAGAATTATCAATTGCTGTAATCAATTGATAATTATTACCTTTTTCTTGATCAAACAAATTAGAAGAATTAGGAGAGGTTGAGCTTAATGCCTCAACGTTAATTTGGATATTAGTTTTATTATCACCCTCTGTTGAGGTTGAGAGTGTATTTGTAACGATTGAACCATTACTATCAAATTTAACTGTTCCGCCGTTTAGGTTCACATGACCAACAGCTTTTTCTGCTGTATCTACGCTTAATGTCGCTCCCGAATTTGTTACAACTGTTGCCTTTGTCACTGCTACAGCATTATTTCCTACTAAATCAAATTGGGTATTTTCTAGATTAACTGTACCAGTAAAAGCAGATCCTATACCATTACCAAAATTAAACGAGTTCTCAGAACCTGTATTAATACTGATGGAGCCTGATCCTAACAAAGCAGAAGAAGCATTCAATTGCTCACTAGCAGAGACAGATAAATTTGAAGTACCATCAATACTAATTCCACCAGAAACCTTGCTTAAATTATTGGTAACAGTTAAAGCTAAATCACTGTTTGATAAATTAATATTACCCTCACCGCTTAAAGCATTTTGTAAGCTTGATTGTGCATAATCAACAAATGACAAGCTACTGCCGCTAACAATATCTACTGAGCCACCACCCAACTGATTATTGTTACTAATATTTAAATTACTAGGCTCAGTTTGACCCTGTAAATTACCAATATAAATTTCTCCTGAGAAATTACTATTATCAGCAGTAAAAGTAACATCTGAACTTAGAATATCAACAGATCCATTACCAGTAATTTGGTTACTAATCGTTTCAGAGGCATTATTTTGTCCTTGTATACTTTCCAAGCTTAGTATTGAGTCTTCACCTAACAAGTTAATTTTTCCATCACCTAGAGAAGCTTGTGAATTAACTGTCAAACTTCTTTCATCTATAATATTAAAATTACCCGAGAATTCTGAATTAACACCTGTTAATTCAACATCAGTATTAACATTAACAGTACCTGCTCCGCTTAAAGTATTGGTAATGGTATTAGCTGTATTCAAATTCAAAGATCCTTCTGTTTGAATATTAACTGTGCTAGAGCCTATATTGCCAGAATTACTGATACTTAATGAACCACCTTTGATATCAATTCCCAAACTCAAACTTTCATTTGTATCAGAAATTTTGAAATCACCACCTATTACTATCAATGAACCGCTACCAATAAGTCCTTCAGCATGATTTGAATAACCACCATCAGTAATGGTTAATGAACCACCATTAAAGTTTAGTTCTCCTTCATTAATTAGAGAGCCTACTTCTTGCGACATACCATTTAAATTAACTGAGCCACCATTACCAGCACTATTAATATTTAAACTCGAAGTTTGACCAAACGCATTATCACTACCTGCGATTACTAAACCACTTGAAATATTAGTGACACCTGTATAACTATTATCACTATTTTCTAAAGTTATGCCTTCATTATCACTCAATAACTCTAAATTACCTTCACCGATAATAGTAGCTTGCATAGTACGATTTTTAGCATTATTCGCTGATAAAATCAGTGTTTTATCTTTTTCAATGTCTAATTGTTTTAAGGAATAATCTACCCCCAATCCTTTATCTTTTCTTACAAAGAGTGTGTAATTATAAGTTGCATCAGCTACTTTAATGCCTTCAGCATTATTAACAGCTGAGAGATAACCTGCACCATAGCCAACATCTTGCCCATTTTGAATATTTTGTAAAACTAAATGATTAGCATTTAAATCCTTCGTATCTGTTGCTGTAATTAAAATTTCTTCATTAAGCCCGATATGATTTAATAAGTTTGATTCAGAGTTAATGAGCCCCTCTAACTCATTATCAGAAGGTTTAGGTTTTAAATTTAATTGAATATTTGTTTTATTATCTGCTGATGAACTTAATATGCTTGTATTAATAGAAGCAAAACGTTCACCTCCTTGATTTACAGTACCAAATACTAAAGTACCGCCATCAAACGCCAAGTTGCCTACTTTTTGTTGGGTATCTGAGACTGTCGTAATATTCCCAGAACCAATTTTTAATGTCGAATTAGCTAAAGCAGTAGTATTTGTACCAGCCAAAGCAAATTTACTATTGGTTAAATGCACCGTACCTGTGAAGCCATTAGTAGCATTTTCTGTTAAATTAACAGCATTAGTGCTACTGGCCGCATCAATATTTAGTGAGCCAATCCCCATTACATTTCTGTCCCACGTAATATCCGAGTCAGCGTTAACATTAAGATTTGAAGTCAATGCCTGTAAATTAATCGATGAATTTCCGTTAATTTGACTCAAATTATTGATCGTTAGATTAGAGCCATTTTTTAAATTAATCGCACCTGATACTTGGCTTAAATTACTTGTATCATTTAATAGTAAATTACTGTTAGTTAAGCCTACATTACCAGCGCCACTGATTGCATTCTTTATGGTAGATTCCACCTTCCCATTATAATTATCAAACTCAAAGTTACCATTCTGTGCAATTGTAATTGTACTAGTACCTAATTGGTTTTCATTACTAGTGATTAACTCTGAGCTGCCATCAATATTAAAAGTACCACTAAATGTCGTTGAGTTATCTTTAGTTAGCCTAAGTTGAGTTTTAGCATTTAAACTAATTTGTCCTGCGCCATTTAGGCCAGTAGCCAAGCTTCCAACAGTATTCGCTATTTGCAGATGTGAAGTATTATCTGCAAATATAACCTGCCCGCTACCCAATTTATTAGTGCCCCCACTAATAGCTAGAGTCGCACTATCCGCGATATTAAATGTGCCCGTAAAATTTCTATTCTGACCAGTTACTCTAGCAATTGACCCACTAGCTACATTAACTGAGCCTGCTCCGCTTAAGAAGTTTGAAATGCCGCTGTCACCTGCACTAACATTCAAATTACCTGCAACGGTAATCTTACCATTACCTGCATTACCACCGTTAATTAGACT
>CANRJX010000041.1 GCA_947631095.1 uncultured Wohlfahrtiimonas sp. | reverse complement strand
TTTTGGTGTTTCGACTTTAGTTTGAGAAGGGGCAGAGCCACCAACTGTTGCACGTGCAATAGTTGTGCCTTCTTTAACTTGGTCCCCAGTTGTAACTAAGATTTCTGTGATTACACCATCAACCTCAGAAGGAACATCCATAGATGCTTTGTCTGATTCTAAAGTCAGTAGATTTTGATCAACAGAAATTTTATCGCCCACAGAAATCGCAACGTCAATGACATCGACAGAGTCAAAATTACCAATGTTAGGAATTTTAATATCAATCACTTGTGATGACGCCGCCTCTTGAGTCGCCACTTTTGCTTCTGAAGCGATTTGTGGTGCAGGTTCTGTTTTAGTTACAGCAGCAGGTGCAGCTGTTTGTTCTGCTACAGTTGCATCATTAGCTTCTACTAGTGCAATAACATCACCTTCTTTAACTTGATCGCCCACTTTAACTAAAATTTGAGTGATTTTTCCTGCTACATCAGAAGGAACATCCATAGATGCTTTGTCTGATTCTAGAGTCAGTAAGTTTTGATCAATTTCAATAATGTCGCCAACGTTTACCAAGACATCAATAACGTCAACTGAATCGAAATTGCCAATATTAGGGAGTTTTAATTCAATAGCCATATATGTTCCTTATACTAAAATGCGACGCATATCTGCTAGACATTGGTTTAAGTGAACGATAAATCTAGCGCCCGCTGCACCATCAATCACACGATGATCGTATGATAAAGATAATGGAATCATTAAACGTGGTTCAAATTCTTTGCCATTCCACACAGGTTTCATACTAGAGCGAGAAACGCCTAATATTGCAACTTCAGGAGCATTGATGATTGGTGTAAACGCTGTACCGCCAATGCCACCCAATGAAGAAATTGTAAAACAGCCACCTTGCATTTGATCAGGTTTTAATTTGCCATCACGTGCTAATTTAGCCAATTCGCCCATTTCTTCTGCGATCTCGATAACGCTTTTCTTATCGCAATCACGAATAACAGGAACCATTAGACCATTTGGTGTATCAGCCGCAAAGCCGATGTGATAGTAGTTTTTCAAGACTAAATCATCACCATCTAAAGAGCTATTGAATTCTGGGAATTTTTGTAGAGCATGTACACAAGCTTTAACTAAGAAAGCAAGCATAGTTACTTTTTTACCAGATTTTTCATTCTCTTTGTTTAAGCGAACGCGGAAAGCTTCTAACTCAGTAACATCGCTTTCATCAAATTGAGTCACGTGGGGAATCATAGCCCAGTTGCGTGCTAAGTTTGCACCAGAAATTTTCTTAATGCGTGACAATGGTTGGCGAGAAATTTCACCAAATTTAGCAAAGTCAACTTTTGGCCATGGCAATAAGCTTAGACCACCACCATTAGTTGTAGCTACCGAGCCAACAGCATTGTTCGAGCCAGTCATGATGGATTTCACGAATGCTACAACGTCCTCACGAACGATGCGCAATTTAGGTCCAGTGCCTTTAATTTGTGTTAAATCAGCGCCCAATTCGCGTGCAAATGCACGAATTGAAGGAGAGGCATGAACACCTGAAAAATCTAAGTTTGCTTGATTGTTAGTTGTAACGGCAGGTGCAACAGGAGCTGATTTAACTTCAGGTGCAGGTGCTTTCACAGGTTCTACTGGTTTAACTTCTGCCTTTGGTGCAGGCGTTTCTTCAGCTTTAGGTGCTGCTGGCGCAGCAGTCGCTGCACCAGTTGCTTCAATACGGAAAATTAAATCACCTTCTTTAATTTTGTCGCCAAGTTTTACTAAGATTTCTTTAATAACACCGGCTACTTCTGAAGGAACATCCATAGATGCTTTATCTGATTCTAATGTCATCAATGTTTCATCAATTGCTACTGTATCACCAACGGCAACAGGGATATCAATCACATCTACTTCATCAAAATTTCCGATATCAGGCAGCTTTATATCTGTTAATGCCATAATATTTTATCCTTTTCTATTTAGTAAAATTAAAGAGTGATTGGGTTTTTCTTGTGTGGATCGATGCCATATTTGTTGATTGCTTCAGCAACAACTGTAGGTTCGATTACACCAGCATCAGCCAACTCTTTTAATGCAGCAACGGTTACATAGTAACGATTGACTTCGAAGAATTCACGTAGCTTACCGCGAGTATCTGAACGACCAAAGCCATCCGTACCCAATACTTTATAAGGTGCTTTAATTGCTGAGCGAATTTGCTCACCAAATAAACGAATATAGTCAGAAGCAGCAACAACAGGAGCATCAGAATCATTTAATAATTCTGCAACATGAGAAACGCGAGGTTTATCTGTAGGATGCAACATATTGTGTCTTTCAACGTCTTGAACATCGCGCGCTAAAATATTGAAGCTTGGGCAGCTATAAATATCAGAGTCTATGCCCCAATCTGCTTTTAATAAATCAGCAGCAGCAATCACTTCACGGAAAATTGTGCCTGATCCTAATAAACGAACACGTTTCTTAGAGTCTTTATTTTCACCTTTTTTCAATAAGTACATACCTTTTAGAATGTCTTCTTCAACGCCTTGAGGCATTTCTGGGTGAGCATAATTTTCATTCATGATGGTGACATAATAGAACACATCTTCTTGATCTTGATACATACGTTTCAAACCATCTTGCATGATGACGGCTAATTCATATTGGAATGTTGGATCATAAGATACACAGTTAGGGATCAATTGAGCGAGAATATGGCTATGACCATCTTCATGCTGTAATCCTTCACCGTTCAATGTTGTGCGACCAGAAGTACCACCCATCAAGAAACCACGAGCACGTTGATCACCGGCAGCCCAAACTAAGTCTAAACAACGTTGTAATTGGAACATTGAATAGCAAACGAAAAATGGAATCATCGGTACGTTACTGACTGAGTAAGATGTTGCTGCCGCAATCCATGAGCTCACAGCACCGGATTCATTGATACCTTCTTGAAGTACTTGACCATCTTTTGCTTCTTTATAGAACATTAATTGGTCAGCATCTTGTGGAACGTAGTTTTGACCAACTTGTGACCAAATACCCAATTGTCTAAATAAACCTTCCATACCAAATGTACGAGATTCATCTACAACAATAGGAACAACATGTTTACCAATCGCTTTGTTCTTCAAAATAGTATTGAGCATACGCACAAATGCCATTGTTGTAGAAATCTCACGACCTTCTTGTGTTGCCGCTAATTGTGCTTTGAAGTCTTCTAAAGTCGGCGCAGGCAATGGATTGTCTGTTTTTACACGGCGCTTTGGTAAATAGCCATGCAATGCTTCACGACGCTCACGAAGATATTTCATTTCTGGTGAATCTTCAGCAGGGCGGATGAATTTTAATTCATCGATTTCTTCATCAGTGACTGGAACTTCGAAACGATCGCGGAATTTACGCAATGCATCGGTACTGATTTTCTTTTGTTGATGTGAAGTATTTTGTGCTTCACCTTCTTGACCCATGCCATAACCTTTAATTGTTTTAATTAACAATACTGAAGGTTGGTCTTTGTGTTTAGTTGCAGCATCGTAAGCGGCATAAATTTTATTTTCATCATGGCCACCACGGTTTAATTTCCAAATATCATGATCAGACATATGAGCAACCATTTGGCGCAATTCTGGTGTATTGAAGAAATGTTCGCGTACGTATGCACCATTTTTTGATTTATAGGTTTGGTAATCACCATCGACAGCTTCCATCATACGACGACGTAAAATACCATCATGATCTTGAGCCAATAGAGAATCCCAGCCATTGCCCCAAATTAATTTGATCACATTCCAGTCATTGCCACGGAAGTTAGATTCCAATTCTTGGATGATTTTGCCATTACCACGCACAGGGCCATCTAGGCGTTGTAAGTTACAGTTGATAACAAAGATTAAGTTATCTAATTTTTCACGGCCAGCCAATGCGATTGCACCTAAAGATTCTGGCTCATCCATCTCGCCGTCACCACAGAAGCACCAAACTTTACGTTTTGAAGTGTCTGCCAAACCACGAGCATGTAAATATTTTAAGAAACGCGCTTGGTAAATTGCTTGAATTGGACCAAGACCCATTGAAACAGTAGGGAATTGCCAAAAATCTTCTTGCAACCAAGGATGAGGATATGAAGGTAATCCTTTACCATCTACCTCTTTGCGGAAGTTTAATAATTGTTCTTCAGTAATACGACCTTCTAAGAAAGCACGAGCATAAATACCAGGACTTGAGTGACCTTGGAAGAAAATTAAATCTCCACCGTGATCATCACCATCAGCACCATGCCAAAAATGGTTAAAACCAACTTCCCACATTGTCGCAAGAGAAGCATAGCTTGCAATGTGTCCACCTAAAGATGAATCTGCTAAGTTTGTTTTTACAATCATAGCCATAGCATTCCAGCGATTATATGCGCGAATTCTATGTTCGATATCAGAGTTGCCAGGATATGCAGGCTGCTCATGTGCAGGAATGGTATTGATATATTCTGTGGTGCCAGAGAAAGGTACTGTTATCCCATCGCGGTGAGAGCGTTCGATAATTTTTTCTAAAAGGAAGCGAGCACGCTCTTTGCCTTCAGTTTTAATAACGCTGTCAATGGAGGAAATCCAATCTTGGGTTTCGATTGGATCAATATCTTGGATAGTTTTTAAATCGCTCATGTTTTCACCTATATGAAATAATGTGACTGTATTAATCTCTACCTTATTGAGATATATACAAAATTTATCTGTGTTACAAATAAAATTGACTCAATGATAGCACGATTATTTGAAGATTTTACTCCGGAAGGATCGCAATATAGCAAAATTGCATCCCTACTCAAGATATAAATTTGAAAATAATGATTAATTTTATATATTTGAGTAAAAAAGATGCCTATAAAAAAATATTTATTTTATGAAATAAATGATCTTTATTTAACTCACTGTTTTATTTGAAAAAAAATGTAATGATTATGTAGTTTGATTCAATGGGATATTCATAAGTTATGGCTATCGCAATTAATACTTTAGGGTTATGAATAGTAAAAAATTATATTAGTCATTATTCATAAACATTAATTTGTATTATTAGAAGTATATATTATGACAGTAATACAATAACTTCGATTGTCTACATAAAAATAATTTTCTAGAAAATAATAGGCTTAAATTTTGATATATAAAAAAGCTCTTTAAATACATAAAGAATAATTCATGTAATTAAAGAGCTTTTCGTATTTGTAAATAATTTATCGATTGCAGTGTTCAGAAGGATCGTTGCTATTTATTTTTTTATCACTAAACAGTCGTTGCCGCTCTGTTTTAACTGGTTACATGCATGTGTAGCATTCTCGTAGTTAAAACCTGAAATTCTAGCGCGATATAAATTATCTATTAAGACGATATCTATAGTGCCTTGTTTTAATTTTCGATGAGCAAGTCTTGCTCTTTCTTGTGCAGATTTGCGATTTTTATATGCGCCAACTTGAATAGAAGCAGGTGATTTTAGTGTTGCAGGATTAATGTTTTGTGCTTGTGATGAAATGAGCTTAATTGTCGGTATATCCGGTGTTATATCATTAGATACTATTTGTACTGAGTTTTTATGATTGCTTGAATTAACAATACCCGGTTTAGGATTCTTTTTAGGGTCATAACCAACTAGCATATCTTCCATGATTCTTGGAGAGATTGTTGGATTACGGCTATTGCGTTTTAATGCATCAAAAGAAGCATCAACAATATCCACCATGATGTCATCACGGTAAGCAGTGTTTCTGCCGCCGATTACTACAGCAAATAGTCGAATATCGCCGCGTTGTGCGCTTGTGACTAAATTTGAACCTGATTTTCTGATATATCCAGTTTTAATTCCATCTGCACCGTCTAATCGTTGATTTACGCGGTTATGACCACGAATCTCTCGGCCATCAAATTGAAAAGCTGTTAATTTAAACATTGGATAGTATTTAGGGAAGTGATTATATAGTGCAACACCTAAGGTTGCCATATCTTGCGCTGTTGTGTATTGATTGTCATGTGGTAAACCATGAGCATTCATAAAGTTCGTGTTCTTCATACCGAGCTTTTTAGCAGTTTGGTTCATTCTTATCGCAAATTGATCTTCAGAGCCACTGATAAATGCTGCAACTGAAGTTGCAACATCATTTGCAGATTGTACAATTAGTGCCTTGATTGCTGTTTCTACAGTAATGCTTGCGCCAGGTTGTAAGCGTTTTCCGGATTTTAATCTTAGGCAAGAACATTCAGCTAAAGCTGCTTTTTGAGTTATGTTAATGCGCTGATTCATAGAAATTCTATTTTTTGAAAGCTCTTCGAATAAAATATACAGCGTCATCATTTTAGTCAATGAAGCAGGGTAACGACGGTGATTCGCGTTGTGTTCGTAGATAACTTTGCCTGTTTTTGGCTCTACGACTAAAGCAGAAAAGCCAGTATTTGCAAAAGCCACAGAATTAATGCTGCTCGCAATTGGCAGCATTAAAACAATTAAAGTTTTTATGATTAGATTTTTCATTGATCAATCTCAAAATGTTGAGCTAAGCCATAGTATGTTGCTCGTAATCCCATTGCTTCTCCACCAACGGGTCTACCTTTGCGATTACGGACATTCCATGCCATTACATCTATATGTGCTAGAGGAATATTATCACTTAAAAAATGTGTTAAGAAAAGAGCTGCGGTGATTGCTCCTCCAAAAGGTTGGGTTGAGGTATTTAAAATATCGGCAAACTTACTTTCTATCAATTCATTGTATGGTTTATGCAGTGGTAACCGCCACATATCATCCGTTTGTTTTTGACTACAATTAACTAAATTGAAGGCCAGTTGATCATTGTTAGAAAATAATGCTGGCACTTCACTGCCGAGAGCAACTCGTGCAGCTCCAGTTAATGTTGCGAAATTGATAATGGTGTCAGGATCTCTTTCTGTCGCATAACTAATCGCATCTGCTAAAATTAATCTGCCTTCAGCATCTGTATTATCAATCTCCACTGTGATGCCGCTTCGAGATTGAATAATGTCACCTGGGCGCATTGCTGTGCTTGAAATTGAATTTTCAACAATTGGTAATAAGAGTTGTAAATTAACAGGCCATTTTTCTTTAATGATCCAATGAGCCAATGCTAATGCATGTGCTGCACCGCCCATGTCTTTTTTCATTAAACGCATCGCACCAGATGGTTTAATATCTAAACCACCGCTATCAAATGTTACACCTTTGCCAATGATGGTTAATTTTGGATCGTCTTTTGAACCATAATTGACTTCAATCAGTCGCGGTGAAAATTCGCTGCCATGTCCCACGTGATAAATTAACGGGAAATTTTGTTCCAATAATTTTTCATCTTGAATAACTTTTATATCGCAATTTTGTGCTGCAAATAATTTTTGTACATATTGTGTGAGTGTTTCAGGATTTAAATTATTAGCAGGGCGATTGATGAGTGTTCGTGTTATATAGTGCGCTTCAATTTCATTTGCAAGCTTAATGTGATCCAATTCTGTTGGAAACACTATTTGTACATGTGTTTGTTTGGCTTTTTTAAATTCGTTGTATTGATAGGCACCTAAGGCAAATCCCAATAATAATTGACGCTGTGCTTCGAGCGATAAATTTTCATCTGCAATGTAATAAACCCCTTTTGGAGCTTTGCTATAAAAATTACCCAAAGAGAACATTTTTTCATTCGCATCAATTTTTACTAAAATTTTACTGATAGCACCTGTCTCATCAGGGATCGCTAAAATCTCTGGTTCATTGTCTAGAGCTGGATAAATCCAATTTTTCTCAAAGGCAGAAAACGTTAAATCCGATAGTTTTTCATATAAATAAATAGGAACTGCTTTAACTGTTGTTGGTGCATTGATTAATAATTCATTAAACATTTTTTTCTCCTATTCTACTCATCAATAATCATCGTTTTCTGCGGCCATTAAAACTTCACGGTTACCATTTGATTGTGGTGGGGTAACAATTCGAAGTTCTTCCATTTCTTCCATTAGACGAGCGGCTCTTTGGTAGCCTACTCGTAGTTTTCTTTGGATGAAAGAAATACTTGCTCTTCTTGATTCCACGACAATTTTTACGGCTTCATCAAACAGTGGGTCCTGCTCATCTGAAGGATTAGGTGCAACACCAGAAGCTTCAGGCGATAAACCAGGAATAGCTTCCGTTGGTTCTTGTAATATATCTTCAATATAATCCGGTTCGCCAGTTAATTTTAAAAATTCTGCAACTTTATTTACTTCATGGTCATCGATGAAAGAACCATGAACACGAATTGGTAGATTAATGCCAGATGGTGCATACAACATATCACCATTTCCTAGCAAAGCTTCAGCGCCTTGTTGATCAATAATTGTGCGTGAATCAATTTTACTTGATACCTGAAAAGCAATGCGTGTTGGAATATTGGCTTTGATTAAGCCTGTAATTACATCTACAGAAGGGCGTTGTGTTGCTAAGATTAAATGAATGCCTGATGCACGTGCTTTTTGGGCTAAACGTGCAATCAATTCTTCACACTTTTTGCCAACGAGCATCATCATGTCTGCAAACTCATCGATCACAACTACGATGAATGGCAATTTTTCCAACAAAGGTGGATTTTCGGTATCAGAAACATGTTCGCTTCTGCGCCACAATGGATCGATTATGGGTTGACCCTCATCAATTGCATCTTGTACTTTTTGGTTGAATCCTGCGATGTTTCTGACTTTTAATTGACTCATTAGCATATAGCGACGTTCCATTTCCGCAACACACCAACGAAGTGCGTTTGCAGATTCTTTCATGTCGGTGATGACAGGAATGAGCAAGTGTGGAATATCATTGTATACAGATAATTCTAACATTTTAGGGTCAATTAAAATTAAGCGTAACTCTTCAGGTCTGGCTTTAAATAACATGCTAAGCAACATTGTATTAACACCTACTGATTTACCTGAGCCTGTTGTACCTGCAACTAAAACATGTGGCATTTTTGCAAGGTTCGCGATCACAGTTTCGCCTGAAATACTTTTACCTAAAATCAAGGTTAAAGGATCTTCTGAGTTTTGGTACTGTTCAGATTCTAAGCCTGATTTAAAGTAAACGATTTCACGCTTTTTGTTAGGAATCTCTAAACCAACATAGCTTGTGCCTGGAATGATGTCTACAACACGGACGCTCGTTACAGATAAGCCTCGAGCAATATCCTTATCTAAATTGTTGATCTGCGATACTTTTACACCCGGTGCTAAATCAAGTTCAAAGCGAGTGACAACAGGACCAGGTTCAATATTCGCAACTTTAACTCTAATGGAGAAGTTTTTCAGTTGCTCTTCGATTAATTGTGCCATGTCATTTAATTCATCCACATCATATTGATGATATGAAGGAGGCGGATCGCCTAATAAGCTTAATGGAGGTAATTGGCCAGCCATAGGGAAGTGCTTCAAGAGTTCTGCTTTTTTATTTGCACTCATTTCAGTCGGTATTTTTACTTGAGGCATCACAATATTTGCTTTCGGTGCTTCTATGACTGGCGGAGTTATAGTCGCTTTTGGTTCATCAAATGTTTCTACAGGTTCAAAAGGTGTCCAAATAGGCTCAGCTTTCGTAGAAGCTGTCAAAGGTTCATGAGCTGTTTCATGGATTGGTTGAACAAAATCTTCATCGGCAGGTATAAAAGAAAAAGTTGGAATTTCGCTGATTTCAGGCAAAGAAATATCACTGTTTTGAGCATCAAATGTCATATGACTGTCTGATATTAATTCAGTCGCTTCTGGTAATGCATCATGAATAATATCCTTTGTAGGCTCTATCTCAAATGTTGCAGTTGGAAGCGCTTCTCTAGATTCAGGTGAGTGATATTTTTCTAAAGTTTCTAAAAAAGCATTAAAGTCTTGATCGCTTTCATGTAAACCCGCTCTCGGCAAGTTGGGCTTGTAATCTGCATAATTTCTTGGTTGAGAAATGGTCGGTTGCTCTTCAATCATTGCTTTTGGTGCAGCATCAAAAAATGTTTCATCTATAGGTGTGGGATCTAGTTTAATTTCACTAGTTTGCTCAACTATTGTTTCATTGATCGCTGGCGCTTCTGCTAGAAGAGTATCTGTTTCAGGTGCTGAAACCTCTTCAATGGAATTTATATTGGTTGGATTGACTGGTTCAGCTGTTAATTCATTTGCCCAACTAGAAAGAGTGTGCATACTTTGTTCTGCAGCTACAACATTTGCATCTTGAGGTTCAGATTTAATCGTTGGACGTTTAAAGATAGAAGGTAACTTAGGTTGTCCTTCTTCATCTGTTTGTGGTTCAAATTGTGGAGTTAGATTGGTTGCAGTATTGGTCGCAACAGAGAGAATCGGTTCTGTTTTTGTTGTTCTTATCGTACTATTTGCCAGCGTTGGCTCTTGTTTAGTCACGCGATCTCTGGTTGTAAGATTTTCTTCGTCGTGAGCATTATATTTATAATTGTTTTCATGCATGGCGTCATGATCCGGCTCAATAGGGCTAGGTGAAGATTTTTTAAAGTTTTTAAATTTTGAAAAGGTGGATGAAAGATTGAATCTTGGAGCAGATGGCTCAGAGGATATCGCATCTTTTTGCATTAAATGTTCGATGTTCGCTAAGGTATTATCTGGTGCGCTTTCTTTTTCTTTACCATGAATTAATCCATAGGCAAATTGCGCGCTATTGATGATAGTCGCGCCGATAAAATCGATCCATGCCAATGGACCACAGCCGCTGACCATAATTGCAGTGATAAATAAGAAAGCAAATAGAATGATTTTGCTAATAATGATGGAGATAAAACTATCAGGAAATAGGTTGTGTAACCAACCCACTGAATGATTTAAAAGAATTCCTACAAGTTGGCCAATCGCACCACCGTGTTTGATTACATCATCATTAGGATTATAAAGATTGAGTAGAGAAGCCACGGCTAGTAAAAATAGTACAACGCCTAAGATTCGAATCATCACTGTTTCTATATCTAAGCCTTTATAAGCTTTTTTATAGATTAATCGGTAAGCGAAAGCCACTAAAAATATAGGAATTAACCAAGCAGCTTGTCCAATGGCTGTAAAAACAATGTCTGAAAAATATGCACCTTTTTTGCCGAATAAATTATGCACTTCAGTAGTTGCAAACGTTTTGCTCCAAGCCGAGTCATCAGGATGATAAGTGAATAAGCTTAATGTAATGATTAAAGCAATGATAACTACACAGCTGAATAAAAAGTTACAAATAATATTATTCGCTCTTTTTGGTGGGATAGTTGTAATTTCAGTTGGCTGACGTCGAATTGCTTGTTTCAATGTTAAACACCCGAGTAAATGTAAGGAATGATCAAAGTGAGCAGTTTATCATATATTAAATATAATATAGAAAGCCCCAGTAAAAACTGGGGCTTATTGGTTTAGAAGTATGTCATAGATTCTTCTTGAACTTCATCGGCTTTTTCTTTTTTGGGTGGTAATAAATCTTCACGTTTAATACCTAAAATTAAAGCGCTGGCTGATGCGATAAAGATAGAGGAGTATGTTCCTACAATGATACCGATCAACATGATGAATGAGAATGAGTGAATAACCTCACCGCCAAATAGGTACAAGGCCAACACAGCGAGTAATGTTGTTAAAGAAGTCATAATGGTACGAGACAATGTTTGGTTGATTGCCTGATTAATGATCTCTTTTGGTGTACCACTTCTTGCCGCGCGGAAGTTTTCACGAATACGATCAAGTACAACAACGGTATCATTCACTGAGTATCCGATCACCGCAAGGACTGCAGCGAGTGAAGTCAGATCGAATTGTAAGTGACCAAAATATCCTAAAATTGCAAAGACGCCCAATACAAAGGCAGCATCATGCAAAGTTGATAAGATCGTACTTGTTGCCAATTTCCATTCAAAGCGAATCCAAATATATGCAAGTATCATCAAGATTGCGATTACTGATGCTAATATGCCGCTATTAACTAGCTCATCACCGACTTTTGATCCAATAAAATCAACACGTTTTATAGTGACATCTTGATCGACCAATTCTAAAGCTTCTAACACTTTTGTAGAGATGGATGACTCATTCATACCTTCGATAATTGGTAATGTAATCAATACATCGCTGCTAGATCCGAAGTGCTGAACTTCCGCATCAGATAAGCCAACTTCTTGTAAAGAATTACGGATATCATCAGTTTCTATACTGTGTTTATAAGAAACTTCAACTTCTGTACCGCCTGTAAAATCTAAACCATATTTAAATCCAAAGTAGCTGACAGAACCAATAGCGCCAACGATTACTAAAATACAGACAGCTAACCATGCTTTTGCATATTTCATAAAGTCATAAGTCGTTTCACCACTGAAAATTGGTAATAATTCTTTGCCACCGATTGGTAATGACTTAATTCGACGACCACCCCAAATAGCATTCACAATTGCTCTGTTCATGAAAACAGCAGTGAAGATAGATGTGATGATGCCGATCGTTAATGTTACTGCAAAGCCTTTGATTGCGCCTGCACCGATTAAGAAAAGTACAATAGCGGCGAATAAGCTGGTTAAGTTCGCATCCATAATGGTTGCAAATGCTTTCCCAAATCCATCATTAATTGCATTTTGAGGGCTGACACCTTTGCGTAAAACTTCTCGAATTCGTTCATTGATCAGTACGTTAGCATCAACACTCATCCCAAGGGATAATACAATCCCTGCGATACCTGGCAGTGTAAGGGTTGCTTGTAATAATGATAAACATGCGATGATTAAAATTAAGTTTGCAAACAATGCAACGTTAGCAATTAAGCCAAATACGCTATAACGAATCAGTAGGAAAATCATTACAGCTGCCAATCCATACAAGCCAGCTGTCATACCTTTGTTGATATTATCTTGGCCTGCACTTGGACCAATAGTACGTTCTTCGATGATTTGAATTGGTGCTGCCAAAGCGCCTGAGCGCAATGTAATTGCTAAGCGATTCGCTTCCTCTAATGAACCTAAGCCAGTAATCACAAAGTTTTTGAATAATTGTTGTTGAATAGTTGCAGCATTTGCAACTTCTTCAACCACAATATTGCGCTTAACTTCTTTGCCATTTTCCATGGCAGTCTCAACTTTATGTTCGATGAAAACTGTTGCCATTGGTTTGCCCACATTTGCTTTTGTCACGACTGCAAATTTGTCAGCACCTTGTGAGTCTAGAGTTATAGAAACTAATGGGCGGCGATTCTCAGGATCAATTTGTGCAACAGCATTCACAATTGACTCACCAGTTAGCATCACCTGACGTTTCAATAAAATTGGCTCGCCAGTATCTCTCCAATGATATAACTTTGTACCTAAAGGCGCTGGTTTAGAGCCATTTTTTACTTGAGGTGCATCAAAGTTCGATGTTTCATGAACAATGTGGAATTCTAATGTTGCTGTTGTTCCTAAGATTTCTTTAGCTTGTGTTGTGTCTTGTACGCCAGGTAACTGAACGACGATACGATCAGCGCCTTGTTGTTGAATGATTGGCTCAGCAACACCCAATTCATTCACACGATTTCTAAGCGTTACAATGTTTTGATTCACAACATTGCGTTTGCGTTCAGCAATTTCAGCATCAGATAGTTTGGCTGTTAATGTATTGCCATTCAAAGACCAATTGAGTTGTAGTAAATTTGGTTTGTTAATGGTGACGGCATTGCGAGCATTTGCAGCTTCAGCATCTGTATCAAAAGTAATTTGAACTTGTGAATCTTTAACAGAAATTGATTTATAGCTAGCGTGTTGCTCAGCTAATGAAGATTTGATTTCATCAGCATAACTTTCTGTAAGCTGTGTGATGAGCGAGTTCATATCAATTTCTAATAAAAAGTGAACACCACCGCGCAAATCTAGACCAAGATACATTGGGCTAACACCAAGATCTTCTAACCATTGAGGCATATCAGGAGCTAAGTTTAAAGCAGTTAAATAGCCAGCGCCTAATTTATTTGCGATTAAATCTTTAGCTTTTAGTTGTGTTTCTGTGTCATTAAAGCGTACTAAAACTTGGCCATCAGCTTCTTCAATACGTTTATGTGGGATTTTTTCTTCGGCTAAGATGGTTTCGATATTTTTAATGAGTTTCTCATCTACTTTTGTTGTTCTTGTAGCTGAAATTTGTACCGAAGGATCTTCACCATATAAATTTGGCAAGGCAAGTAATGTAGAGACTGCCAAAACCAATATTATTAATAAGTTTTTCCAGAGCGGATAACGATTTAGCATAATTATTTCTTCGTTGTTTATAAAAAGCGAAAAGGCAAGTTGTTCACTTGCCAATCATTTCATTTGATTAATGATGTTGAATTAACCATTTTTTTCTTTTGTTTCAACTGTTTCGCTAGCTTCTGCTTGTACAGGTTCTGCAGCTTCAGTAGTTTCTTCACTTTTTGGAGCATCTGCTGCAACTTCTTCTTTCTTAGCTTTTTTATGGCTGTGGTTTTTCTCTTCGCTTGCTTTATAAGTACCTTTTGGAACCATAGAAACAATCGCTTGACGTTGTAATTTAATAACAACATTGTGTGCGATTTCAACAGAGATGTAACCTTCAGCAACTTCAGCAACTTTACCAATAATTCCTGAGCTAGTGATTACTTCGCTACCTTTTTTTAACTCATTCATCAAGTTTTGATGTTCTTGTTGACGTTTTTTATTCGGGCGAATAATCATAAAATAGAAAAAAGCACCCATTACAGCCAACATGATTAATGTACTAGTCATTCCACCTTGTTGTGCTGCTGCATCTTGTGCATTTGCAACAGTTGTAGAAATAACTGCTAACGATAAAAGTAATGTTCTTAACATTGTTTAACTCCAAAATAAAAATATGTTATCTCATAATGAGACCAGTTTTTCAAAATACAATTGTGATTATGAATTATTTTTGAATTAATTGGTCTACATGTTTATTGATATTTTCAACAGTAAAGCCGTAAACTTCAAATAATTGTTCTGCAGGTGCAGATGCGCCAAATGTATCTATGCCAATAACTGCATCAGCAAATTCGTACCAACCACGAGTTGTGCCAGCTTCTACAGCTAATCTTGGTAAATTGCCTAATACCGATGCTTTATATGCTGCATCATTTTCACGGAACAACTCTACACAAGGCATAGAAACCACGCGTATATCATCACGAGTTTCAGCTGCTTTCATAGCCAATTCAATTTCAGAACCTGTTGCAATGATTGTTACTTTAGCATTTGTATTTTCTTTTAATACATAGCCACCTTTTGCAACATTAGCCAATGCTTCAGGTGAGCGATTTTGGAAAGCAAGTTTTTGACGCGATAATGCTAACAAAGTAGGGTTTTTATCTGATGTTAAGCCAGAAGCCCAAGCTGCCATTGTTTCTAAGCTATCGGCAGGGCGCCATACACGCAAATTAGGAATCAAACGTAAGGATTCAACGTG
>CANRJX010000040.1 GCA_947631095.1 uncultured Wohlfahrtiimonas sp. | reverse complement strand
ATCTCTATTGGTTTAAGCATAAAATTGATATTAATGCCTTTTGTGATTTCAATGCTAGCACTATATGTATTCACATCAATTTCACCTTTAACAGCAAGTGTATCAATTATGCAGGTTGGTATGGCACCAATGGTGATGGCCGTTATTATTGCAGCAGATAAGAATTTAAACCCCGAACTGGCAGGATTTTTAACCAGTATAGGCATTCCTTTATCTTTTATTACAGCAGTAACTTGGAATCTTATACTGCCATTTGCATGATGGTCTGATCATTAATTAATCATAAATATTGACAGCTTTGTTATAATCAAAAAACGACTCATAACTATCAAAGTGGTGACTCAATAATGCTTATTGATTGGTTAACTCTTTACTACACAAAAAATATTGGCCCCAAAAGACTGATGCAATTGGTCGCTCATTTTGATTCAGCCACTGCTGCTGTTAATGCTTCAAATTCTGAATGGAAAAAAGCTGGTATGACTGAAAATATCATTGCTTCTCGTGATGATATTTCGAAAAAAAAAGCAGAAGCAGCCTTAAATTGGCAGGAAAACTCACCAAATCATCATATTATTGTTGTTACTGATGATTTATATCCTGAATTACTAAGAATCTCTGATGATCCTCCTGCGCTGCTTTTCATCAATGGTAAGCCTGAGGTTTTATCACAACCACAATTAGGGATTGTAGGCACTCGACATCCGACTAAAGAAGGAGAACAAAATGCTTATCACTTTGCCAAAGAATTAGGAGACTATGGTTTTGTTATTACAAGTGGCTTAGCAATGGGGATAGATCGTCTTGCTCACGAGGGATCATTAATGAGCCAATCTCCGACTATTGCAGTTTTAGGGACAGGATTAAATGAAATTTATCCTAAAAACCATATCGCTCTTTCTGAAAAAATTGTTGAAAAAGGCGGATGTTTGGTGAGTGAATTTCCTTTACATACACCCGCCATTCCGAGCAATTTTCCAAGAAGAAATAGAATCATCGCAGGACTTTCTCTAGGAGTTCTAGTAGTAGAAGCAGCAGAAAGATCAGGCTCTTTAATTACTGCACGTTTGGCCAATGAAGCCAGCAGAGAAGTATTTGCCATTCCAAGCTCAATACATAACCCACAATCTAAAGGTTGCCATAAACTAATTAGAGAGGGTGCTAAATTAGTTGAATCTACGTTTGATATTTTTTCAGAGCTTAAGCAATGGTTGCCGAATGAAAATCACAACATTAGCCATCATTCTGATAAGAAATCCCCGCTACTTTCAACGATTTCGCCACCAGATGATCCTATAGAGAAGCAAATTTTTGATCTGTTAACAGAACCCCTAACGATTGATGACATTATTACCTTAACTAATCTAGAGACCACTATCGCAATGCAAGCCATTTCAATGATGGAGATAGAAGGCTTTATCATTCGTGAATCAGGTCAGTACTTTACAAAAAATCTTAATAATAATTAACTATTTATATCAAGGAATGGATATGAAAAAGCTTTTATCATCTTTAATCATTGCATCAGTATTAACTACTTCAGCATTCGCTGAACTAAAAGTCGTAACATCGTTTTCAATCTTAGAAGACATTGCACAAAATATCGGCAAAGATAAGATTAATCTAACATCAATGATTAAACGCAATCAAAATCCTCATGGCTATGACCCTTCATTTTCTGATATTCAGACACTGTATAAAGCAGATCTTTTAGTGATTAATGGACTCAACTTTGAAAATTGGCTAAATCGTGCAACACAACAAGCTAACTTTACAGGTACAGTTGTTGTTGCCAGTAAAGGTGTGCCCGTCATTCATTTAGAAGAAAGTCATGAATCCGATCATGAGCATGGGGATGAACACCACGAGCATGACCATGGCGATATTGACCCACATATTTGGCAAAATCCATTAAATGGTATCATTATGGCTGAAAACATTGCTAATGCATTGATAGAGAAAGATCCTGAGAATAAAGATTTCTATGAAAAAAATCTTAAGGAATACAGTGAACATTTAAGAGCATTGGACCGCAGAATTTCTCAAACACTAGACAACAATCCAAGCCAGCCTCTAAAAGGAATTGTATTACACGATAGTTTTCGTTATTTCTCAGAACGCTATCCGATTCAATTTTTCCCTATTTTAGGCGCACATAGTATCAGTGAGCCTTCAGTTAAAACTTTTGCAGGGATTCAAAATTTAATCAAAGCCAATCAAATTCCAGTCATTTTTTCTGAATCAATGGAGCAAAACCGATTTATTAATACGGTTGTGAATGACTATCAAATTGTCAATGGCGGGCAATTAATCTCTGATACTATTGCAGAATTTGGTAAAGAATGTGACTCTTACATTGGTATTTTGGAATGCAATGTGGCAACCATTACACAAGCATTTGAAACAGTCAGATCAGATCAGTAAACCTTGCTCACTTTCTAAATTCAATAGATATTGCTTGCGGTGTAAACCGCCAGCATATCCTGTCAAAGAGCCATCGCTTCCAATCACTCTATGGCATGGCACAATAATCGCAATCCGATTTTTTCCATTGGCACTTGATACTGCTCGGATCGCTTTTTCATTCCCCAAACGAATAGACTCTTCTTTATAACTTATCGTTCTACTATAAGGAATTGTTAATAATACATTCCAAACAGCTTGCTGAAATGGCGTACCAATCATCAATAATGGCACCGTGAAGTTATGGCGTTCTTTATTAAAATATTCCCCAATTTCTTTAGCTGTTTGCTTCAATAAATCAGTATTTTTTTCCTGCCCAGATAATTTAAGAGCTTTTTCAATTGATTGAAGTGCATTGTTTAAATCATCATCTACAAATTCTAAAGCGCATAGTTTCTCTGATGTTTCACAAGCAACCATCTGCCCTATTGGAGTTTCTATCAAAACATAATATAAATTCATAAACCATCGCCTTAGTAAATTTTCAAGTTATTACATCATAAAATTTAGAATTATTCGACAAACATAAAAAAGCCCAGATTAATTAATATTATCTAGGCTACTTATACAAAAAGATTTTTAATTATTTACTATTAATTAATCTTAATAATTCTTCTGCAGGAACGTACCCACCAATCATTTGTCCATTTTCTAAAATAATATTTGGAGTCCCTGTAATACCAAATGAAATACCTAATTGATATTGTGCTTCAACTGGACTCACACCTTCACAGACTATTTTTTCATCAACTTTTCGTTTAGTCATTGCCAAATCAATCGCAGATTTTGGATCAGCAGCACACCAAACACTTTCCATTCTCTCTTTAGTTGCAATGGCTGGGAATGCTAAATAACGAACTTCAACACCTGCTTTTAAATACTTTGGAATTTCATCATGTAGTTTTTTACAATATGGACAATTGACATCTGTAAAAACTGTAATTGAAGATTTCTTTTTACCCTCTGGGGAATAAATAATCATATCTTTAGGTGCAACTTTTTCTAAAGCTATTACTCTGATTTTATTTTGACGATTTTCAGTCAAATTAACTTTTTCAACTAAATCTGTAATCTCGCCTTCAAACAAGAAACGACCATCCTCAGATAAGTACAATGGTAGATTAACACCCTCAATATAAAGCTCATTAATGCCTTTCACACCACTTGGAGAGACTTTTTCAATGTTCATACCACCTAAAACAGACTGAATGTGTGTTAAATCTGTTTGTGAAAAAGCAATCGGCATTGTTGCCGTCATCAAACTTAATACTGCTGCAATTTTTTTCATAAAAACCTCTTTTAAATCATCCTCTTGGGTGATGCTCTTGATGTATGGACTTCAGACGTTCTTTAGCAATATGAGTATATATTTGCGTCGTGGATAGACTTGAATGTCCTAATAATAATTGTACAACTCGTAAATCTGCACCGTGATTCACTAGATGTGTCGCAAATGCATGGCGCAACGTATGCGGAGATATTGTAGAGGATATTCCTATCCTTTGGGCTGTTTTTTTAATCACGTACCAAAAAGCTTGTCGGGTCATACCATCACCACGATTGGATAAAAACACCCATTCTGTACTATTTCCTTTTGATAATTCAGGTCTTGCATTAGATAAATATTGTTCCATCCATTCGATGCCAACTTCACCAATCGGCACTAAACGCTCTTTATTTCCCTTACCGACTAAACGCACAACACCAGCTTGTAAATTCATTTGAGACATTGTTAAAGAGACTAACTCTGATACGCGCAAACCACAAGAATACAAAAGCTCCATCATCGCACGATCTCGTAATCCCAAAGCGGTATTCACATCATGACTATTTAATAATGCTTCCACATCTTCTTCACTCAATGAAATCGGCAATGTTGCTGTGAATTTAGGCACAATCAATTTACGAGCAGGATTATCTTCACGCAGTTTTGAAATAATCAAAAAGTCATAAAAATGCTTAAATGTTGAAACAAATCGAGAAATACTGCGAGGGCTAATATTTTCTTTTAGCTTATGCTGAATATAATCCTGCAAAATCTCTGGTGTTGCATCCTCAAGCTTAATCTCTTGGATTGAAAGGTATTCATCCAACTTTTGAAGATCAGAGAGATAAGATTGTAACGTTAAAGGCTGCAAACCTTCCTGATAATATAGCATCTCTTCAAAAGCACTTAATAAACTCATACTGTTTCAAATGCCATTAACTTACGTTCTACAATTTTAGAGCCCAAAATTAAGATGCCGTTAATCACTAAATAGATTGCACCTGCAATTGCGTAATAAGTTAGATAATCATAAGTTCTACCTGTAACTTCCATTGTACGCCCCATAATATCCATAATTGTAATTGTGGAGACCAATGCAGAACCTTTTGAAAGCAATACAACCTCATTAGAATAGCTTGGTAATGCTCGCCTAATGGCCAAAGAAAACATCATTTTAACTACTTGAAAGCGTTTTAAGCCCAATGCAGCGGATGCTTGCCACAAGCCTGGTGCAATATTCACAATTGCGCCATGCAGTAATTGGACTGTATATGCAGCCGAGTTCAGTGCCAATGCAAAGACTGCACAAAACCAAGCATAATCAAACCAAGTACCGCGCAAGAACTCAAATTGCTTTGGTGCGTAATAAACTAAGAAAATTTGGATAAATAAAGGTGTGCCGGTTAAGAAAATTACTAAAGCTTTAATCAAATAAGCCAATGGATTTTTCTTTTCATGATAGATCAAACCAACCACCATAACGAGCGCCAACACAAAACCAATAATCAGCGAAGCAAACGTTACAGCTAAACTAACAGGGATTCCACCCATGATGAATAAAACATCTTCTTTCATGCTATCTCCCTATGCTCTTTCGTGACGAGTTAAAAAGAGCTGAATCCCTTTTTGAATCTGTTGGCTTAATAAACTAATCGATAAATAGATTAAAGATGCGATGATCAACCAAGTGAAAAAATCACCTGTTGCATTCGCAGCTGTTTGACCTGCTGACATTAGATCCGTCACGCCAATTGTGTAGACTAACGCTGTATCTTTTAATAAAACTAACCATTGATTGCCTAAACCTGGCAATGCATGGCGCCACATTTGTGGCATGATGATACTTACAAATGCTTTAGATTTAGATATCCCTAAAACATCGCAAGATTCCCATTGTGATTTAGGGACAGCCTGCAAAGCACCGCGCAGTGTTTGCGATGCATACGACGCAAAAATTAATGATAATGCCCCAACCCCTAAGCCAAATACTGGAATATCGGGGACATCATCTAATAGTAATAACATTGCATAAGGCACACCCAATGCAACAAAAACAATTACTAACAACTCAGGCAATGCTCGAATGATATTCACAACAATTGCAACTGGATAACGAATCAGCTTCCACCGACTCAGCTCTAACAACGCTAAAACAATCGCTAAAACCAAACCAATGCCTAGAGATAATAATGAAAGCTCTAGGGTGATAATCGCTCCTTTCAGTAAGCTTACGAAAAAACCATTAAATTGTGAGAACAACGACTCGAGCATACAACGCCTAAACTATAAATTAAAAAAATTACTTAAACCACTTATCGTAAATTGCTTGGTAACGACCATCTTCTTTAATCTTAGCCAATGCACCATTAATTTCTGTCAATAATTCAGTATTTTTTGGCAATACCGCGATTGCTAAACCATTACCAAAATATTCAGGATCATTAACTTGCTCACCAACAATTTCTAATTGATTGTTACGTTTAATGAACTCACTCACGACCACTTCATCACCAAATACAACATTCACACGACCAATTTCTAAATCGCTCATTGCATTAGGATATTGAGGATAATTTTTGATATTGGCATCTGCAAACTTGCTCTTAATGTATTGCTGATGTGTCGAACCATTTAAAACACCGATGTCTTTATTTTTAAAATCATCAGCTGTTTTGAATTGACCTGCAATTGCCACAAAAACTGAAGGATTTAAATAGTAAGGATCAGAGAATGCTACATGTTTTTTGCGCTCTTCTGTGATGTCCATTGAAGAAATGATTGCATCAAAACGCTTTAAGCGTAGGTTTGGAATCAATGAATCAAAACTTTGTGCTACGTACACACATTTTTTTTGTAATTCTTCACAAATTGCATTCGCGATATCAATGTCAAAACCAGTTATGTCACCTGATTCCGTTTTAAATTCAAAAGGAGGATATTCAGGATTAGTACCAAAACGAATTGTACCTTCTTGAGCAACAGCCATGCCTCCAATACAAAGAGATGCGAGCGCTAATAAAACTTTTAACTTTTTCATAACTCTAATCCTTTTAAATAAGTTTAATGAGATAAATAATCTTTAAATTGCTGAGTAACTGGATGATTGAAATGATCGCTGCTGCCCATTTCTACAATATTTCCATTCTCTAAATACACGATGTCTGTTGCAATTTTCTTAGCAAATTCCACATCGTGTGTTACCACAACTTGGCTGATGCCTGTTGTTGATAATTCATTAATAATTTCTGCAACTTGTGATGTGATTTCAGGGTCTAAAGCAGCGGTTGGTTCATCAAATAACAATACATCCGGAGACATCATCAATGCTCTTGCAATCGCAACACGCTGTTGCTGACCACCTGATAATTTCAATGGATAACGCTCACCTAAGCCCGATAGTTTTAAACGATCTAACATTTTATTGGCTTGTACAATCGCTTCAGGCTTTGTCATTTTGTTTAATTGTGTGGGCGCATAAATCAAGTTATCCATCACAGATTTATGTGGCCATAAATGATATTGTTGAAACACCATACCAACTTTTTGGCGCAACGCACGAATATCTTCTGTTGAAATTTTTGTAGAAAAATCAAAATCAAACCCTGCGATAGAAAGCTTTCCAACTTTAGGCTGCTCTAATAAATTCATAATGCGAACTAAAGAGCTTTTTCCAGCACCACTTGGCCCTAAAAGAACTAAAACACTGCCTTGGTTTGCCACAAGATTAATATTTTTTAAAACAATATGATCACCATAACCATACTCAATATTCTGTAATTCAATCATCTTTCGCCTAAAGTGCCTATCATTTAAATATCACAAATTTTTGAATTATATCACTCTTCAGCCCAAATATATAAATTGGTTTTTGTTGTCGATAAAGCTTTATAAATTTGGCACATATACCTCATAATTACACACATCATAATTTTGCCAACGAGCTGATCGAATTAAACTTGGTACATATTGATTATCAGGCAAAGGTGTCCATAGCATGTGAGTATGTTTATCAAACTGATAGGGTTCTTTTGTCATAATATTTTTCGCTAAATCTCCCATGGATGCTAAAAACTCAGGAATGTTATCCGCGCTAATATTATTTTTCATAATTAAATATTTGAGATACACCAATCGATGATAATTTTGCTGTTCTAAAAACTGAACTTTAAATCGATTAATCAGCGTTTCATACTCTATAAAATCTTCTCGTATTACATTATGTTTATTTAAAATATCCTGATAGAGTTTTGCATTAATCACAATGCCATCTTTGCCCGCTTGATCCATTTGATCCAGCGCTGCAAACATCGCTTTAATCCTTTGATCAGATGGATATTTATCATTTAAATAGATAAATAAAACATATGGATCATACTTAAGTGATTTTATATGGCCTTCTAGCAATAATTGTTTTGAGTGAATTAAATCATTATATTCATTTTGTAATGCTGCAATTTCATCTAAGTTGCTCGAAATGCCTTTCAAAACAACATTTTCAATATTGCCAATGTTTTGCTCTGTTATTTCATTAGCCACCTTAGCAATCTGCTCATTGAGTTGATTTAGATTTTGTGCATCTTTCCAAAAATCTTTCTGAGATAAATCAGACAAATATGCAAACCTCTCTTCAAATGCAGGCGACAAAGCGACTTCAGACTCTTTCCACATTGATAATAAAATATATTCATTTTCTTCTGTCAAAACAATTGAATCATCAACAATATCAATATCATGCATTAAATATGCACGATAATTTGTCCAAATTGCGTCTCGAATTTCAAATAACAAACTTTTTTGAATCGTAAGTAAAGCATCAAGACTATATGGCTGAAGAATTTCTTCTAATAATGAGTTATTCAAAGAGTCATTTAATAAACCTGAGTTTAATAATCCATTCATCACCTGATCAAGCGCTTGAGTTTCTGAAATAATTGCTGATAAATCAAAAAGTAATGGCTTAGATTTTGGATGATATGTGAGATCAATTCGTTTTCTAGCCAGTTGTAACTGTTCTAGCCCTTTTTCAATTTTTCCATCATCAATATTTACAACCGCTTCTGACAAACTTAAAGCATAGATTCTATATAACGATCCTAATGGATAATTATTGCCACTAATGCTCATGTTCGATGCAAAAATGGGTTCGATATGATCCGTCGTTTGAAGTAAAAAATATAAGCGATCGAGCAATATTCGATTGTTCTGGATATTTTGTTGCACAACTGATTTAAAAGCCAAAATATCTGCAACACAATCCACATTTAAATATTGCAAACATGCAAAATATGATTCTGGCTTGTTTTTATCATGCCCCTCTATTTCAGCAAGCTCAACTTTTAAATGCTCTTCTCCTTTGGGAATAAAAGCCTTAATTGATAACATCGGTTTAACATCTTTATTCTGTAAAACATCATGCAAAGCATTACTGCTAAAGTGTTTTAATCCAAATGCATCATTCACTAAAAAATATTCTTTTGTTACCTCTAAAAAATTTTCCTGTGGCAAATAAAAGCCTACTCGCCCAACATAAAAATTATTATCAAACTTTGTAGGATCTAAAGGTTTGACCGCTATGATGGATTCACCATAAACGTAACTTCCTAAAATTAAAGATAAAGCCAACAATAGTTTTTTCATTATTATTTTCCTATAAGCTTATTTATGCTCAACAGAGTTCAGTATATGCTTCTTCTAGGTTCTATACCTATAGCAAAATCAAAAAAATCTTTTTTGAATGATGATCCTTCTTTGTAGATTACAATTTCCCCACATACCATCTAAACTATAAAACAGCTATACTACTTAGCTTCAATAAATTGACTACTTTAAAGATATCAACATGCCATCGTATAATTTTCTGAATCAAAGCAATCAACGCATCGCGCTTATGGGAATGAGCGGCGTTGGTAAAACAACTTTATCTAATCTATTACCAAAAAATGACTGGTTCCATTACTCGATTGACTACAGAATTGGCACTAGATACCTAAATGAAGAGATTAGTGATTTATTAAAAATAGAAGCAATGAAAAGCCCTGCGCTTGCAAAATTGCTCAAAAATAACTCAATGTTTATTGCACCGAATATCACTATGGATAATTTAGGTGCCATTTCAATGTTTATTGGCATGGTGGGTGCATTAGATAAAGGTGGTTTACCTCTAGATGAGTTTTTAGCACGCTTACAAGCTCATAGAATTGCTGAAATTAAATCAATGGAAGATACAAAAACCTTCATCCATCGCGCCACAAATGTCTATGGCTTCAATCATTTTATTTGTGATTTCAGTGGCAGTGTTTGCGAAATTGATGCACCAGAAGTTATTAAAAATGTCGCTGACGAATGTTTGATCATTTACTTAAAAGCAACTGATAACATGATGTCTACGCTGATTGATCGTGCACAAAAGTACCCTAAACCACTATATTATCAAGCTGACTTTTTACATTCTGCAATTGAGCGCTATTGTGCTGAACAAAACCTTTCCTCATGGCAAGAGATTAATCCAAACCATTTTGCTGTTTGGGTATTTCCTCATTTG
The DNA here is from genome assembly GCA_947631095.1 of uncultured Wohlfahrtiimonas sp. Classification (GTDB taxonomy): domain Bacteria; phylum Pseudomonadota; class Gammaproteobacteria; order Cardiobacteriales; family Wohlfahrtiimonadaceae; genus Wohlfahrtiimonas. Next base: position 5,381 of record CANRJX010000040.1, on the reverse strand, counting down.
GTTGAACATAGAATTGGTCGATATGATGCAATTGCTGCGGAACATGGAATTACATTATCAGCCGAAGACACTTTAAATATTCACAATGGCAATGAATTTTTAAATTTAATTCAAACAACATTGAATAAAAAAGAGGGGAAATAATGTCGAATAATGATGACTCACCACATGTTGGAATGTCTAATCTTCGTAAAGAAGATGTTGGTTATTTGGCCATTAAAAAATATTCTTCAAATGAATTTACATTGATCAATAATGAAGTTTATGAAGGCGCAATCTCACTCTATAAAGACAATGTTTACACTAATTTAATGCCTGAGAACTTTGCTGATTTGACTGAATCTCACTTTCGTAAGTGGTTATCATTAAAACCAGAAATGATTTTAATCGGCACAGGTGATCAACATCTTTTTTTAACACCTGAACAAATGGCTTATTTCTATACAAAAGGGGTCGGTGTTGAAACAATGAAAACTGATTCCGCCTGCCGCACTTATAGCGTGATAGCAGGCGAAATGCGCAATGCGCTGGCAATTTTATTTCCGATTAAAGAATAAATTATAACCAGCCTTTTTTCTTAAATAATAGATAAGGTGCAATGCCAGATAAAAACATTGCGCCAATCGATAGTGGATAAGAATAAGGGAAATCCAACTCCGGCATATGCGCGAAGTTCATCCCATAAATACTCGCAATTAACGTTGGTGGCAAAAATACAACCGATGCAATTGAGAAAATTTTAATGATTCTGCTTTGTTCTAATGAAATCTGCCCCATTGCTGCTTCCAATAAGAAGTTGATCTTATCGAACAAGAAGGATGTATGGCTTGTGAGCGATTCTAGATCTCGTAAAATCTCACGAACATCTTCATTTTGTGCGTCATTTAATAAACGTCCACGCACTAAAAATGATAATGAACGACGAGTATCCATCAATGATAATCGAGCTTTTCCATTCACATCTTCTTCTTGTGCAATGCACACTAAAATATCATCCATCTTAGCTTTAGGCTCTTGCTCTTCATGTTTCAGCTCGCTCTTCAGCTTTTTGATTTCATTATGAATAGGTCCTTCACTTCCCTGTTTTGTATAATCCAAAACATCACGACTGACATGTTCTAAACGCGAATAAATACCTTCCAATACATCTGCCACATGCTCTACAGCTGTTTCATGCAGACCTACCAAAATATCCATGGCATTCACAAGATTATCCATATCATTCACATTGGGATGACGAGCACGCAAACGATACAATCTAAATGAGCTTAAATCTTCATCACGAATAGTAAATAAGCAACCAGCAAAAATCGAGAATGCGACAGTCACATTTGTTGCATTTTCTTCAAAATCATTCAAAAAGAAACTATGGATGTGAATACCATCATCATCTTCATAAAATCTTGCAGAAGCTTCGATGTCTTTAATTTCTGCTTTTTCTGGTAATTCAAATTGATAATGGTTTTCTACTAACAAACGCTCTTCTTCTGTTGGATCAATTAAATCAATCCAGATCATTTCTTTGATGATGTCTTTTTTATCTTCGATTTTGATTTGTTGTAAACGTCCATTTTTAAGGATAAATCCTGTAATCACGCTTTCTCCTTTATTGACGCTGCAGCCAAGAATAAATTTAACTCTACATTAAGTATAACTTGTCACTGATGATATTGTCGTTATGATCAGCGGCACAATTATAGGATAATTTGGCACGATATCATAGAGAAGTACTTATAATGTCTAAACTTTTCTTTTTTTGTGATATAACTTTTGCGGTTCTGCATCTAAACGAATGGCAGTTAATTTTTCACCCCAAGCACAACCAGTATCAATACAGATAATATTATTTTCATCATGTAATCCTAATGATGCCCAATGCCCAAATACGACTTGAGTATTGTTAAATTGATTTTGGCAACGGAACCAAGGCACAAGATCTTTTACTTCATCAATCGGTTCTTTAGCGCCAAAATCCAAGCGCCCATCTTCGTGTAAATATCTCATTCTCGTAAAGTAATTGATGATTGTTCGAATTCTATCGATGCCTGCCAATTGATCATCCCAACGATCAGGTTGATTACCAAACATCTTTGGCAAAAACTCAGTATATAACTCATCATTAATTAAAACTTGATGCGCTTCTTCCGCCAAATCCAAAGCTTGCTTAATTGTCCAATCTGGGCAAATACCAGCATGACAAATCGCAATATCTAACTCTGGAATATAACGCATCAGAGGCTGTTCACGGATATATTGCACATAATCATTGATATGTTCATTATCCAAAAGCTCATCGTATGTATCATGGCGTTTTAAACGAATTAAACCTGCTTGAAATACTAAAAAAGCCAAGTCATGATTGCCTAAAACAGTCAAAATTGACTCTTGATGTTTGATCAAATAATTCAAAACTTTAGCAGATTTTGGGCCACGATTGATCAGATCTCCAACTAAATATAATTTATCTTCGCTATGATCAAACTCTATTTTTTCTAATAGTTTTTTAAACTCATGATAACAACCATGTAAATCGCCAATAGCATAAATCGCCATAATTTATTCTGCATTCCTATTATTTAAATATTCTTGTAAGCGTTGAATACTATTGTATTGCGCATGTATCGCCCAAGGATAACTAGAAGCGAGCTCTTCCATACCACTTTGCCCCAAAGCACCCACATATTCTTTTAAACCCAAACCTTCTGTTTGAGCAACAACGGCTTGTGCTTTCTCATAATATTCGGATGCTTTTTCAAAATTATTTTGTGATACATAAAAATAAATTAAATCAAATAATGCTGACAATGAAAAATAATGTAATTGCTCAGTCGACTTGGTTAAACTTTGATTCACATTTTCTAAAGCACTTAAATAGATCTCTTCAGCCTCTGCTGGTTGATTGGTTTGCAACAAAACCCAACCCAACATTGATTCTGTTCGAGCTAAATTATAATGATCGATTGTTTTACTGGATAAATGATTTTCATACTTTTGATCTAAAATTCGTTTTGCCTTTTCTAACTGATTAAAATCTATGTAAAAAATGGCTAAATTTTCCATGGCAAGCACAGTACGAATGTCACCAAATCCTAAATATTTCAGATCATTATTGAGTGCAAAATTATAATAATACTCTGCTTGGCTCAATAAATTTCTATTTTCATATGTCCAGCCTAAAATCCTCAAAGTTGCACTATAATCTGGCGTATATGGATATTTTTTACGAATTTCTATCGCTTTTTCTAACAAAGCTGTGACGGTTTGAATGTCTTTATTTTCAATATCATATGTCCAAATTAAATTTTCTAAGACTTCGGCATATAACAATTCATTTTCAGGATCATTTTCGGTCAACAACTTAGCTTCTGTTAAAATTGTGCGAGCAGCTATTTTATTCTTTTCTAATCCCGCTATTTTTAATAGTAATTCTAAATACGCGGGATTGTTTCGTGCGCCTGTATATTCAGCCACAGCCCTATCATAATACTCTCTGGCGGTAAAACTATCATTTTGTTCAACAAACCAATCACCAATTAATACGGTATTTCTTAAGCGTTGTTCTGGCGACTCGGATAATTCAATAAGCGTATTGAGCGCAACACTGCCTTCCTCTGAAAACGTAATCGTTCCCAAAGTCAGCATAGTGAGCATGCCATATAACCCTATTGATTTTAAATGATTCTTCATACAAAAATTCCGTGTCTGTTGCGTGAATGATACAGATTCTCTAATTTACAACAAAGTATAGTAACAAAAAATACAAAATCGTGATGGATTAAAGAATTTATTCTTGGGATAATTGAAAGTCGTTTTTAATTAGCTAGGAAAATACAATGAGCGATGAAGTTTTATATAGTGAATATCAAGATGTTTTAATGGGTGTGAATCCTTCAGAAGCTCAAGGAATGTTAGTGGCATATATTTGTGCACATCCGAATGAAGCCATTCTTTTATGGATTAAAGAACTCTCTCGCTTAACAAACGATGCGATTAAAGAAGGTGATTTATTGGTTGCATTGTACAAAGATACAGTACAAGCATTAAATGATTTAAATTTCACTTTCTCCCCTATTTTGCCTGAAGGTGACATTTACCAAAAAATCGAAACACTGCAACAATTTGCAGAAGGCTTAATCTACGGTATTGGCATCAATCATTTAACTTTAGAAGGTGATGCTTTCGAATTTATGAATGATTTGATCGAATTTTCACACACAACTTTTGATCCAGAATCAGATGATGAAGAAACAGACTTAGAAGATACAGAACAAGATTTTGAAGAAATCTTAGAGTTTGTACGCATGGGTACTTTATTGCTTTATCACGAAACATTACAGCAATCAGGTAAAACACAATGAGTGAATGGTTAAACACCCTGAGAAAAACTAAAATAATCCCACTGATCTCATTAAATGAGTTGGATCATGCAAGACAAATGCTTCAAATTTTAGTGGAGTCAAATATTTTAGTGGCTGAAATTGTGTTTAACCAACCCAACTCGGCCATGCTTTTAACAACATTAAAAAAAGAGTTTCCTCAAATGTTGTTTTTAGCAGGCGGTATTATCCATAAAGCACAAGCCCTTAAGGCTATGGAGGCAGGTGCTGATCTCTTAATGACACCGAGCATTAATCCAGAAATTTTACACTTAGCCAAAGATCAAAATTTTCCAATCATTCCAGGTGTTAATACACCATTATCTTTAGAAATGGCGATGTTAAACAATATTTCATTGGTAAAGTTTTTTCCCGCAGAAGCTTCTGGTGGCGCAAAATTAATTAAAGCTTTAAATACTGTTTACCCTGATATTTCTTATATTCCAACGGGTGGTATTGATGATGCTAATATTGATCAATACTTTGCATTTAAAAATGTAATCGCTTGTAGTACAAGTTTTATTTCAGAAACAAAACAAATACAAAAAGGGAACTTTCGCTTGTTAAGAACCCGCATTAAAAATATTCAATCCATTTTAAAGTACACATAATTATGTTTTTACTACTTATATCTATCGCAACAACACAGTTAGTCGCGCTCGCTTCTCCTGGCCCTGATTTCTTTTTCATTTCTCAAGTGGCGGCAAGCTCAACAAGAAAGCAAAGCTTTCGTGCTGTTTGTGGTGTGACTTTAGGCGTTTTTATTTGGGCTTTACTGGCAATTTTAGGCTTAAATATTCTACTAAAACAATTACCATGGCTTCATCGTGGAATTATGACTTTAGGTGGTATCTATCTTTTATATTTAGCATATTTACTCACTCGATCAGCCTTAGCCTCACACAGGGCAAAGAAAAACACATCAGAGCCTAAAGCACCTACGATCCACAATAAATTTTTCCTGAAAGGCTTATTAACGAATTTATCTAACACCAAAGCTCTGAT
>CANRJX010000039.1 GCA_947631095.1 uncultured Wohlfahrtiimonas sp. | reverse complement strand
TCAGGTGCCATTTTATAACTGGCAATTGCACCAATAAAAGTGATCAATGCCGCTATCAACATCGTATCACCAATCCCTAGTTTTTCTAAAGATATTGGCACTAAATATGTGCCTACAGCTGCACCTATTCTACTCAAAGAAGATGCTAATCCCACTGCTGTTGCACGAATTTCAGTTGGGAATAATTCATTAGGATAAACAAATTGTAAAATTTGCGTACCACCAATACAAATTGCATAGGCACTAAACAAAGCTAATATCATCATCGATGGACTATTGGGGAACATTCCTAAAGCCAACAAAGCTAAACTAGACCAAATAAAGCTATGAATTAACAGCTTTCGTCTTCCCATGCTATTGACAACTTTTAATGCAATTAAACATCCAACAATAAATAAAATTGTAATCGCAGCCGAGCCTATGTTAGCCATTTCACCATCTAATTTAAGCGCGCCTAAAATCTTTGGTGCAAATGCATAAATTGCAAACAAAGGTACAATTGAACATGTCCAAAATACTGTGATAAACCACATTCTTGAACCATAGCCCGATTTAAATAACTGCATAACAGACACTTGCTTTTCAGGAACAACTTCAGGCAAATCATCAATTGTATAATCACCACCATAAACTTTAGTGATCACTTCTTGTGCCTCTTGCAATCTGCCTTTACCAATTAACCAGCGAGGGGACTCCGGTGTACCATAACGCATACCTAAAAATAAAATTCCCGGCAATGCAGCACTCACCAACATCCAACGCCATCCATCTGGACCTGTTGATAACAGCAACTCACCAACCACGTAAGCAACAGCAGCACCGACAAACCACATCATGATCATGCCGCCCACTAATGGTCCGCGATATTTTCTTGGTACAAACTCAGCCAATAGCGATGTCGCAATTGGATAATCGGCACCCACAGCAACACCTATTAATAGTCGCCATAAAAATAGTGCCCATGCTGAATCTACCCAAAATTGCCCTATGGATAAACCAATAATTGCGATTAAATCTAATGTATATAAAACTTTACGTCCGTATTTATCGGTAAACCATCCACCTAAAAATCCGCCTAAAAATACACCTATCAATGCTGACGCAGCAATTAATCCTTGCCATAGAATGGATAAGTTTAATTCTGGTGTTGCTTGTACTAATGCAATACCAATAATACTTAATACATAACCATCCAAAAATGGTCCACCCGAAGAATAGATCGTTAGTTTTTTATGAAAACGATTTAATTCTACATCCTCCAAACTCCTTTTTTTCATTATACTTTCCTCCAATCATGATTATTAAATATCCAATCCTGCAGATATTTGTTCTTGTTTTATTTTATATTTTGCTCCAATGCTTCTAAATGGCTCTGGTGGTACCCAACTGACATGCTTAGTCTTTTGAATAAACTCGAGCTCCTTACTACTATTGCCAAAAATCATTTCAGCCATGTAATACCCTAAATATGTACCTTTAGCGACGCCTACACCATTGCAACCACATACCATATAAATGTTGTCAGTCACTTTTTCGAACACAGAATTATGATTTAAAGTCATGCATAACATTCCGCCCCATGTGTACTCAAAATCGATTTTTTCTAAGAATGGGAATCTTGCTAAAAATGACTGTCGATGTTGCTCCCAAGCGAATGCTCGCTGTTGCTCTGTTGAATGCAAAGATGCATTAAAATCTAAAATATTGCGCACTAAAATTCGGTGATCTGGCGTTAAACGAACAGTCGTTCCGGCGGGATGAGCAGATGTTAATCCCCAAGGTGCAATTTCTTTAAAGTATTTATAGACCAAATCACTCGGCAAAGGGTCAGTTAAACTGCCATAAGTAAAAACTGGCGCTAACTTATTTTTTAATAAGCCAAATTCTTCAGTAAATGAATTAATTGTTTGTACAATCAGCTTAGCTTTTAGTACACCACCCACGGTATGAATTTTATGCTCATCACCATAATCAATCGCGATCACAGGAGAATCTTCATATATTTTAACGCCCTGCTTTGTGAGTCCAATGCCAACACCACGAATCAATGCTGATGGATTCATTAAGATATTGCCGGGGGTAAAAATACCATCCTGATAAAAAGATGTACCCAAACGTTTAGTTAACTCTGATTTATTGAAACGCTGATAATCGAAACCATTTTTACGCAATACTTTTTCAAAGCTATCTAAGCCTGAAATATTTTTATCTTCATGTGCCACCATATATTTACCAGCATGGTGCCATAAGCAATCAATATTGAACTGTTCACGCATTTGGTTTAATCGTGCAATCGAAAAACAGTTCAATGCATATAACTGTGCGTCATCATCTACACTATTATCATTGGCATCTAAATTATGTGGTAAATCAATAATGAACCCTGCATTGCGCCCAGAAGTACCTTGTCCCACTTTTAATGCATCAATCACTGCAATTATTTTGTCTGGATATAGTTCTTTCAAACGATGAGCAGTGGATAACCCTGTATATCCTGCTCCAATAACAGCAATATCTGCATGTTCCTCTCCTTTGAGTCTTTGACCTATTTCTATATGTCGATTAGAGGCCGTTAAATACCAGCCTAAATCACCATCAATTTTTGGTAATTGCTTGATTGTTCTCATTACACTCCTCCATGTATTGATAACAATCTACGCAAATTAATTTTCTTCCACTAACTAAAAATTTTCTACTAAGCCATGAGCTTTTGGAATACCTAAAATATAGATTATCTAATTTTTGATTCACTAATAGACAATAAAAAAGCCTGATTTTACAATCAGGCTTTTTAAAACATCACAAACTAAATGAGCTGTTGCCATAAATCAGGGTGAGGTCTAGGCACGACCATGCTATAAACTAATAATCCTTTAGCACCGGCGCTTTCCGTACCTACATCTACGGCTGTTTGAATGTCCGCAACATCGCCAGACGCCACAAAATAACATTTTCCACCGATACCAAAAGCCATGTGCACACGAATCAATGTTACATTTGCAGCTTTAACAGCTGCATCAGCAGCTTCAATGCATGCAGCAACACTATAAGTTTCAACAACTCCGATGGCTTGTCTTTTATCTACATTAGTCACACCACTAATAGCAGGCAAAACGCTCGGATGGATATTAGGTAAAACAAACTTATCCACCATTAAAAAACCTCCAGCTTCTGCACCAGTAGCCACAGATTGATTAACAGCTGCAATCTCTCCACCAACCATTACAATATATTTTCCCGGGCAGATTGTTTTAGAAGTTAATAATGTAACATCCGCTGTTTTTAACATGACATCTGTCACTTCAATGCCTTTCGCAATACTATTTAATTCAACCAATCCTATCGCATGCAACATAATTTACTCCTGTGCGATCACAATATTATGATCATCTATTTTCTGAACAATGCCTGAAATGCTCGCATGCAACGGCACTCCCAATTTATTATCTTCCATCACAGCAATTAATTGCCCTCTAGTTACTTTTTCTCCTTCCGAAACTATCGCGGTTGCAGGAGCACCTATGTGTTGTAATAAAGGCAATTTTACACTCTGTGGTGTAAATGCAATATCTTGCAATGGTGCTTTATGGTTCATTTTATCCAAATCAATTCTGGTAATTAATCGATTAATTGGCAATAAGCGATACTCAGTCATCGGATTCAAAGGCCTTAATTCACCTTCATACTTTGCACCTTCTGCTCTAAACTCCGCTTTTAAAGCCTGATTTAACCGCATGGGCGAAATTTCTACTGGGCAAGCATACGCTTCACAAATTCCGCACTCAGAACATGTTAATGCTGATAATACTGTCGAGCATTCCGTTTGGTCTGCTTTACGATAATTGACCGCCCTCACAATCAAATGAGGTGGTAATTCATGCCCAATTAAGTGGCGTGGACATAATTCCGTACATAAACAACATTGCTCACAAACTGTTCGCGCCATCGCAATAATGCTTGTCATATCTTGTGTACGACGACGAATTAATAAATGATCGTGTGGTAAAACCAGTAATGCTCCTGTTGTTTTTTTGATGGGCTCATCTAAATCTGTAAAATACACACCCATCATTGGGCCACCATTTAAAAATGCTGGATTTTGAACAGTTGCACCGCCCGCCATCTCTAATACTTGTCGATAAGTTGTACCAATCGGAACTGTGACTGTAATGGGATTCTTCACCATTCCATTAATGGTGAGTGTTTTCTCAATCACGGGTTCTTCTTTTTCAACAGCATTTGCAACATTAATCAATGTTTGAACATTGTTAACGACAACACCAACAGATAAAGGCAATGCTGCAGGAGGTACTCTACGACCTGTTGCCATCCAAATCGTAATCACTTCATCACCGGCAGGATAAATATCCTCTAAAATATGAATACGAATATCTTTTGGTAACAACGGCGTTAAGGTTTCAATCGCATCTTTATACTTTGCTTTTAAAGCGATGATACCTTCAGTTGCCCCAGTTGCAATCATGCCATACTGAATACCTTTGATTAACTCAACTGCATTCGTTTTTGCGAGCTGTTGATCAACTTTTAATAAAGGTTCACATTCAGCACCATTAACTAAAAATATCTCTGCTGATGCATTGAACTTCACATGCGTCGGAAACCCTGCTCCACCAGCACCAACAATGCCAGCATTTCGCACTCGTTCTCTAATGATCTCTTGGCTAATATTCGTTATCATAATTTTTCCTCGATTATGTAATAACGATTGCTATTTTTTCGCAATATTTTTTGTGTCACATGTTGGTCTAATAGCGATTTCACGATATCTCGATCAATTGCTAAATGATTAACTATTTCTGTCATATTGGCACCCTTTGCTGCTTTGCTTTTCAAAAAAACAAAAATCTTTGCCATATGATCTTCGGGTTCAGTGATCTCTATTCCTTCAATCTCTTCATTCTCTTGCTCTTTGATGGCTGCTTGAACAGTATCAACATCTGCTTGTGTACCGCCACAAAAGCTTAAAACCATTCGTTCAGTATCTTTTTCAGGACGGCCGAGATCTTTGCGACAAATTACTTTTCCACCGATGCGTTCAGCCGCTGCGCTGCCGGCATCTAAAGCAGCGCGACAAGCAGCAAGGTCACCTTCAACAACCACGGTGACTAATGCAGATGGAGTCACAGAATGACTTAATAAACGCACATTTGCTGATTTCAACATCGCGTCCATCGCCTCTACTCCTGCGACAAAACCATAAACTTCTAATAAACCAAGTGCGTTAATCATACTGTTTCCTTCTTAATTAAGCGGATTGAATCGGATTTCGCCCAACTTCTAATACAGCTTCAGTAAATGCATCACAAGCGGCCTTACAAGCAGCTTGGCTACCACGTAAAAATGCAGCTGAATAGTTTGTTTCTGATGGCGGCGGCGTATAAGCAACCATATCAACATCTGCCGCTTTGAGTGCTGCATCAATGCCAAAAGTCGCTTCTAATGGTGGTGCAACCAAATAAGCGATTGAATCACCATGTGGAATATTTGCCATTTCTGATAAATAACTACCTGTACGAGAAACTACATGCGCTAAAAATGCTGCATCTTCTTGGTCATTTGCCCACTGAAAGGCTGGTCCTTCTTCAATTGTTGCAATCATTGCATTTAAACCCGCACGAACCTCAGCAGGGTTTGGTCCACCTAACATAATTAATACTTCACCAGATGATGGAGATGGTGAGTTGCTAGCACCGGCATACAATGAGCGACCATACACTACTTGTACAATCGCTTGTTTGGTTGCTTCATCCGCAGCAATATAAGCTACATCATCTGAATCGCAAGTTAACAAACCTAAACTTCTAATATCCGCTGGTAACTTTAATTCTTTACGAAAGTCTTCATGCAAAGATGCAATCAATCTAACTGCTTTCACACTTGGTCTAATGAGATCTAAAGCTGGCATAATTTATCCCTCCTTCTTTGCTAAATTAATGCCAGAAGCTTTTTTATCTAGCATTTTTTTCACTAAATCAACGATAACAGCAGCAGCTTCTACAGGTGGTGTTCCTGCTCTATGAATATTTGAAATACAAGTACGATCTGCTTCTACTGTATCTGCAACTGTTGGGCTATAAACTGCATAACACGATAAACTTTCTGATTGCCCTAATCCTGGTCTTTCACCCACCAACATCACAACTGCTTTAGCTTTTAATATTTCACCAATATGATCTTCTAATTTCACACGTCCATAACGTGCAAATACTGGCGTACCAACGTTTAAACCGGTATTTTGTAAACCCGCCATTAATGGTGGCAAGATTTCTTCATAGTTCACTAAAATTGCATCTGTGGATAAACCATCACAAACAATCACTTGTACATCTGGAGATTGTTTACATTTATCTTTAATCAAACTAATAGAAACATCATTTAAAATTCGCCCCATATCTGGACGAGTCAAATACTGATCTTTATCTTTAACTTCTGATTGAATTTCTAATAACCCTTGTTTCTCAACCCATTCAACAGGAACTTCTTTTAAAACTGTATCTTTTGAACGTGAATGATCTGCTAAAAATCTAATTAATGACAAAGTTCTCGGTCTAACTCCTGCTCTGCCTGAACCCACACGTGATGCAGTATTATTTTTAAACCCCTGTAATACATCTGCTTTATTTGGATGGTCGACACCAATCCAACTTTTGGCTTCTGCAGAACCTAAATCTAAAGAACAAGATTCAACATTGTTAGAATTTGAACTACCAGCATTGTAAGGTTGTGTATCTGCTTGATTTAAACCTGAAGTAAAATGTTGACCATTATTAGATTGAACATTTAACTTGCTGATCACTTGCTGTACAAGTGCTTCAATTTGTTTTTGATCCATGATTTATTCCTCCTTAGAAAAACAGAGAAGCATCGCCAGCGATACTTGTTAAGCGGCCGTTTTGTGTAATGCCCATTTTTTCTAACCATGCATCAAACTCAGGCGATGGGCGCAGATTCAATAATTGACGAATTGTTGCTGTATCGTGGAATGCAGAAGTTTGATAGTTCAACATAATGTCATCACCCAAAGGCATACCAATGATAAAGTTACAGCCGGCTGTTGCTAATAAGATTGATAATGTTTCATTCACATTTTGATCAGCATTCGCATGGTTGGTATAGCAACAGTCAACACCCATAGCAACACCATGTAGTTTACCCATAAAATGATCTTCCAAACCTGCACGCATAATTTGTCTGTCATCATATAAATATTCAGGACCGATGAACCCTACAACTGTATTAACCATGAATGGATCATAGTAACGTGCCAAACCATAGTTTCTTGCTTCTAATGTCACTTGGTCTGAACCATTATGAGCATTCGCTGAAAGTGCAGAACCTTGCCCTGTTTCAAAATAGAAGAAGTTTTCACCAGAAATACGATTATATTCACGACCAATTGCTTGAGCTTCATCTAGCATTTCTAATGAAATACCAAATTCTTTTAAACCTTTTTCACTACCACAAATACTTTGGAAAATTAAGCCACCTGGAGCGCCTTTACGAATTGCTTCCATTTGTGTGGTCACATGACCTAACACACACCCTTGCGTTGGAATTTGATATTTATCGATGACATCATAAATGGTATCTAAAACGCGACGTAAGTTTTCAACGTCATCCGTTACAGGATTTACACCAATAACAGCATCGCCCGCACCATATGATAAGCCTTCATAAATCTGAGCCTCAATGCTTTTAACATTATCTCTTGTATCATTAGGTTGTAAACGGCAGGCAAAATGTCCGGGTAAACCAATCGTATTATTAGCTCTTTTTACAACTGGAACTTTTTTTGCACCATAGATTAAGTCAGCATTCGAACAAATTTTAGCAACACCAGCAATCACTTCAGAAGACAATCCTTTGCTGATAAATTGCCAATCTAATAATGTTGTATCATCCGATAAAATGTATTCCCTTAGCTCACCGATCGTCCAATTTTTAACTTGGTTATATGCTGTTTCATTCAAATTATCTTGAATCAAACGAGTCACACAATCTTCTTCATAAGGTACAACAGGATTATTTCTAACATCAGCAATGGTCAATTCTGAAAGAACTTGCTTTGCGGCTACGCGTTCCTGTGAGGATGCGGCTGCAACTCCAGCCAGCACATCACCAGAGCGTAGTTCATTTGCTTTTGCCAGAACATCTTTCACATCTCGAAATTGGTATGTTTGGCCGAATAACTGCGTTTTTAATTTCATTATTATACTCCTTAACTATGCTGGAAATGCCAGTGATTTAATGGTCACAGGAACAATTTCACCTTCAAATAGTGGCTTTCCTATATCGATATAATCACCATCTCGAGTCACAACCTCATCTATCACGGCAAGCTTTCTATTATTTAAATATGGTTGTAAAAGCATGCCTAAAACTTTGCCTAAATCCTGCTCTGCGACAATAATCAAAGGCAGTTGGCTAGGATATTTTTGTGTGTATTGCGCTAAAGCTTCGACGCATTTTTGGATCTCTTTATAAACAACTGGTAAGCTTTTAGGAATATTCAAAGCACAAACATCCAATAGCGGATCTAAATCATGTTGTTTAATCGAAACCTCCCACTCTTTGATTAAAGTTGAAGCTTCAACTTCAGTCCCATTTGAGCGATTTTGAATCACTGGAATATTACGCATCGGAAGCGCAACATCCTTTAGCCAAATTGTACTACCTGATAAAGACAATGTATGAGCACCAGCACCAATAACTGTTGCTCGAATCGTCTGCTTCGGTTGTACTAATTTTAATGTCTGTATTCCTTTATTTTGTAATAAAGCTTCAGCTAATAACGGCCCAATATCACCATATTTAAACTGTTGATCTAAAGATACTGGTTGATATACACAGGTACCAACACCGCCGGAAATCGTTACTGCTTGAAATGTTCCAAACGATGGTAAGTTATCCGTCATCATTAATTTTTTTGCTAATTCTGATGGCTGCCCAATCGCAACCTCATAGACTAATTGAGCCATGACTCTAACAACTTCTCTAATCTCTGTTTGCGTCAACTGTGATGCATCACAAGATGAACCAAACAATGACTCACAAATGATTTTAGCTGGCTTGTGTGCTCTTATTACTTTGCCTGATGAATCCAATTCCAACAATCTACCGCCAATATTCAAACAAGCAGCATCTTTAACCGTACCATTTTCAAAAATGACATAATTAGAGGTTCCACCACCAATATCAATGTTTAAGACACGACCTTTAATATCTTGTGAAATTTCTGATGCGCCTGCACCTTGTCCGGCAATAATCGATTCTAAATAGGGTCCTGCCGTTGCTACGACAAAATTACCCAATTTTTCAGATAAATTCATAATCGTTGGTCGTGCATTTCTAGCTTTAGAAGTTTCACCAGTGATAATAATTGCACCTGATTCTAAAGATTCAGGTTGAATGCCTGCCAAACGATATTGCTCTAATATGAAAGCCAATAATTCTTCTTCGCGAATTTGCCCTTCAAAATTTATGGGCGTAAAAATTACTGGGCTTTCATACAAGATTTCACGCTTTGTAAACTCATAGTGTGGCACTTGAGAAATGGCTGCACGATTAACAACTTCTAAGCGAGAGAAAATCACTTGCGTTGTCGTTGTACCGACATCAATACCAACACTATGAAGAATCAAAGTTGCCATAGTTCTATTCCTTATACCTTATCAGTAGTCACAGCGACTTCTTCTAAAGGTTTAGCAGATTCTTCGGCGTCTAATGCTTCTGGAGCTATGACAGAAACTTCATCGTTAATATTTTTCGGCATCATCATGATTGCCACAAATATTCCAAAGACTCCGCCTGCCAATTTGCCAACAATCATTGGAAAAATCATTTCACTCATAACACCTGCTGTGAAACCTAAATGATCACCCAATGCAAATGATGCACACACTGCAAATGCACAGTTAATAACCTTTCCACGATTATCCATTTTGCTCATCATACTGAACATAGGGATATTATTAGCCAATGTTGCGAGCATACCGCCTGCCGCCATATCATTCATTTTTAGGCTACTGCCCACTTTCATAAATGCTTTTTGGAACCAACGCGTTAATAAAAGTACCATTGGATATGCACCCAAAAGCACACAAGAAATAGAGCCGATAATTTCTATCGCACGCATTTCACCATCACCCGTATTAAAAATAGGATCCATACCAGGAATAATTGCTACGCCTGTTAAATAATGAAAGACTGCTGCCGCAAGGCCAATCGTGATAATCACAACCAATATTTTTGCGAAAATTTGGAATCCAGAAATCATTTTTTCTGGGATCAATTTCAAACCAACAACAATTAAAAGTGCAACAACAATGACGGGAATTAAGTTAATTAACAGCATACTGAATGTAAACTTAACTAATTCACCATTCACAGTGATGCCTGAAAACATTGCAACAATACCACCCACCAAACAACCGACAGGAATAGCAATCATCCCTGCAAGCATGCCTAAAGCCATGAAGCGTGTGTCTTTTTTATTGATAATGCCCAACGCAACTGGGATGGAAAACACGACTGTTGCACCCATCATTGATGCCAAAATAACACCTGAATACAGTGCTGCTGCTGTGTCGCCATTCGATAAACTTTGTGCAATTGGATAGCCACCCATATCAATTGCTAAAATTGTTCCTGCAAACATTGCAGGATTTGCACCGACGGTTTCATATAAAGGAATAATCACTGGACCTAAAACATCTTTAATGACAGGTGCTAGCGCTGTAATACCGACCATTGCAAGTCCTAGTGCACCCATCGCTAAAAAGCCTTCATCAAACTGTTCACCTGAACCTTCAATGCCTTTACCCACTTTACCTAATCCTATTTTTCCGAGTAAATGTGCTGATCCACCAAATTGCGTCAAAATTCGATCAAATGCTCCGATGAACATAAAAATCATCATAAACCATATTATTATTTCGTTAATTCCCATAATTTACCCCTTCTTTCTATGCGTTATTCAGTTTGAAAATGCATCCGCGTATACTTGTTGTATTTGTTCTATCGTTGTACTTCTTGGGTTAGTTATTAAGCATGCATCTTCAAATGCTGCTTTTGATAATTCGGGGATATCTGCTGAATTTAGACCTAACTTTTCTGGAGACTCTTTTAAGCCTAATTCATCAATTAAGCTTTCAATCGCAATGATTGTTTCTGGTGCTTCCAAATTTTTGCCTGTTAATGCTAAGCCTATTTCTGCATACTCTTTTTTACATACTAAGCTATTGAATCGCATAATGGCGGGCAACATAATCGCATTACATTGTCCGTGTGGAATATGGTATTTCGCACCGATCTGATGAGCTGTTGCATGGGATAAACCTAATCCCGCATTTGAAAAAGCCATTCCTGCCATGTAAGAAGCCAGCATCAAAGCTTCTCTAGCTTCAATATTTTGTCCTTGCCCAACAGCATGCGGTAATGCTTCCCCAATCATTGAGATTGCTCGATAAGCAAAACCTTTCGTCAAAGGTGTACTTTTTAAGCCAACATAAGTTTCTACGGCATGTGTCAACGCATCAAAACCTGTAATGGCAGTAATATAAGGTGGTAAAGCCAATGTTAAACAAGCATCAATAATCGCTAAATCAGGAATTAACTGATCATGCACTAAAACCTGCTTAATATTAGTTTTAGTATTGGTAATGACAGAAATATCTGTTGCCTCAGAGCCTGTTCCTGCAGTGGTTGGAATCGCCACTAAAGGTAACCGCTTATTTAATTGATTATTACCATCTAGCAAATGATCCAAAGATAAGTTCGAATTAGCAGCTAAGACAGCTGTAATTTTTGCTGCATCTAAAACAGATCCGCCACCAATCGCGATCACACTGTCACAACCTATCGTCAGTAGTTGCTGTGCTGCTTTTTCTACGGCATCTGATGTCGGCTCACCACCTTCATAAAGATGAAGTTCATAATCAATGCCCGCAACATTTAAAGAGCGATAAAGACCATCGACAATACCAATATTATGAATAAATGCATCCACCATAATAAAAGTACGAGAAAAGCCTTCGCTTTTCATTGCATCACCAGTACAAGCCAAAGAACCAGGGCCCATATATGTACGAGGAGGAACGCTGAACTTACGCACATTTTGTGAATTCATAACATCCAATGCGCGATAAATGATCTGACTCACATCATTTAATTTCATCATTCACTCCCATCTTTAAATATAAACTTTATGTGTTAAACAATTCTAAAATTCCCTGCGATTACACAACGTCTTAGACGTACAAATGTTCTAGCATTCGTCACACCTTCTCCTGTTGGCGTAGTAATTGTCATCGTTGTCCAACCTTCACCCCCAAACCCAAGACCTGCGATACATGGACCATTTTTCACAAAAATACTGGTATCCATGGCTTGAGCCATTTTGTCTAAATTGTCTAAATTCGTTGAGTGCATTGCTGCTGTGTGATGACAACCTGCCTCTAACTTAACGGCTAATGCAATCGCTTCATCAACATCTTTAACTCTAATAATGGGCAAAACAGGCATCATTAGTTCTGTTACAGCAAAAGGATGGTTCATTGTTGTTTCTACAATTAATAATCGAGTATCGGCTGGCGTTGTAATACCAATTTGTGCTGCGATTTTTGTAGCATCGCGCCCGACCCAATCACGGCTCACCACGCCATGCCCAGATGCATCAATCTTTGTTAATAAAATTGGTTCTAACTGTTTAGCTTGTTCACCATTTAACTGATAGGCATGATGGCGTTTCATAGCCTCAATTAATTTATCCGCCACAGAATCAACAACAATAAGAACTTTTTCATCTGCGCAGATAATGTTGTTATCAAATGATGCACCAAATACGATTGATTTTGCTGCATTTTCAATATTTGCAGTTTCATCCACCACAACAGGAGGATTTCCAGCCCCCGCTGCAATTAAGCGTTTATCTGTATGCGCTCTAGCGGATTCCACAACTGCATCACCACCAGTCACAACCAAAAGGCCAATACCTGGGTATTTAAATAATCTTTGCGCTGTTTCTATATTTGGCTTAGCCACTGTTACCAACAGATTAGCTGGACCACCCGCTGCTACAATAGCTTCATTTAAAATAGATATTGCTCTTTGAGAAACTTGTTTAGCTGCAGGGTGTGGCGCAAAAACTATAGCGCTTCCTGCCGCAATCATACTAATTGCATTATTAATCACTGTTGCTGCAGGATTAGTAGACGGAGTAACTGAAGCAATTACGCCCCAAGGTGCATGTTCAATTAAGGTTAAACCATTATCTCCCGTCAATACTTCTGGGCGTAAACATTCTGTACCTGGTGTGCCTCTTGCCTGTAAGATATTTTTAGCAGTTTTGTCATCAACTCGGCCCATTCCTGTTTCTTGTACTGCAAGTTCAGCCAGCTCTTTCGCATACTTTTCACCTGCATCACGGATCGCTGCGATTGCTTTATCTCTCATTGCAACAGATCGTAATTCTTTAGCTGCTTTTCTCGCAGCTGCTACTGCATCATCTAACTCATTAAATACACCAGCTGCCACAGTCAAAGACTGAGCGGCATTATTTTTAAAACTTTCAGATGACTGAGTAGTCGTCTGCCCCATAGAGCTTAAAATTGCTTTAACTATTTCTTCAATTTCTTTTGAATTAACGTCCATACTTAACCTCACTTATGGTAGAAAACCTTACCATTGACGACTGCCTCATCTACAATTCCAACAATACTGGCATCAACTGGTGCATCAAAGCCGCTTAAATTTCTAATTGTTTTTCTAGCTGCACTACCACTTACGACTAAAACCCATTCACCGTTGCCTGCACCTAAAGAATCTGTTGCAACAATTCTTTCTTCAGAAGGTTGCCCCGCATTATTAAGTACATCAACTAACAGTAAGCGCTCCTGCTCAAACCCCGGTTGTTTAACAGTGCTAACCACTTGACCTACAACAACTCCTAACTTCATGGGCTTCTTCCTTATTATTTGTTCATTAAGGTGTAAGGTTGTGACTCATACACCTTAATGATTTTTACCGCTATTAATCCAATTGATGGTCTTTAGACATTTTAATGGGAAATAAATGCTCTAAATCGCCATGTGGACGAGGAATTACATGAACCGCAATCACTTCACCGCCTACACGTTGAGCTGCTGCTGCACCTGCATCTGTCGCCGCTTTACAAGCTGCAACATCACCACGTACCATTGCAGTCACTAAGCCACCACCAATTTGTTTATAACCCACCAATGTTACTCGAGCCGCTTTAACCATCGCATCTGACGCTTCAATTAAAGCAACAAGACCTTTAGTTTCAATCATGCCTAATGCTTCCATAATTACCTCTACTTATTATTAATCCCAGAATGGGAAGTTAAACAATGGTGATTGAATCACCGACTTTTTCTACCTATTTTCATTTGTGTTGCAATCATTAAAACTTGAACCATATCTTGCCAACTACAACCTCTTGATAAATCGTGCATTTCTCCATTTAACCCTTGAATTAATGGACCAATTGCCTCATAACCACCCATTCGTTGAGCAATTTTATATCCAATATTCCCCGCTTCTAATGAAGGAAAAATCATGACATTTGCCTTACCAGCAACTTTGCTATCTGGAGCTTTTTTTACGCCTACACTTGGTACAAATGCTGCATCGAACTGCAAATCACCATCGACGTTTAGATTTGGTTTTCGTTCTAATATTAGTTGAGTTGCCATTTGTGTTTTAATCACGGCATCATGTTTTGCACTGCCTTTAGTTGAAAAAGACAACATCGCGACATTTGGTATTTTTTGAGTAATCGCTTGATAATTCTCAGCAGTCGTTATGGCAATATCAGCCAATTGTTCAATATTGGGTACTGGAATGACGCCACAATCTGAAAACCCATAAACATCTTTTCCATCAGGAGAAATCATAATCATGATCGAAGACAATGTTTTATTACCAGATTGAAGCCCAAGCACTCTTAATCCTGCACGAAGAACATTTGCTGTTGAAGAAATATTACCCGCAATGCAAAAATCACAACGCCCTGTGGCAAGCATTGATGCACCAAACCATAAAGGATCTTGAACTTGCTTTTTTAAGTCATCTAAAGTTGCATCTTTAATTTTGCCCAACAATCTTTGAGCAAATTCATTCACCCAATCAGATTCTGCCGGATTAATGATATTGAGGGCTTCATAAGCCAATTGTTTATCATCACAAATCTGTTTAATTGCCTTAAAATCGCCCAATAACCATGGATAACCCAATCCATCTTTTTGAATCTGCAATGCTGCTCGAATTGCTCTTTCATCAATTGCATCGGGGAAAACTACCCAGCCTGGATTTTTTTTAGCTGTTTCTCTGCATTGCTCTAATAAAGTCATGCTTGATTCTCCAGTGCCTTTAACAAAGCTTCTTTTGTTAGCCAGTTTTTTTCTTGTTCCACTCGTAAACACATGATCATTAACACATATGTTGCGCTAGAAAGACGATTTAACCCCTGCATAATGTCAGGTCTTTTCACTGTCAAATCACGGTCAATAAAAATTGAAGCCGCAACAATTTCTGTTTCACGAATAGATGTTCTTAATAAATTTAATAAACGTACATTTCTACCATGCTCAAATGCAGGCACAATATGATCATGTTCTAAATATTTCAAAGGAAAATGGGATAACTGATGAATCGCTTTTTCATTTAATCCACCAATCACAAAATGAGGCAATAACTCATCCATTGCATCGGCGCGCATAATATTGCCTAAAACTGAACGTATATCAGTCAGCCATGATTGTGCAAAATCAGAAATTTCTCCTTGCAACCAAACAGCAACAGCAATTGTGCTATCTAATTTAGCCCTAAATGCTAACCTAGGGTCTGCTTTAGACACCAATGTATAAGCATTTAAATGAGTCATAGTATCTGGCTTTTTATAT
>CANRJX010000038.1 GCA_947631095.1 uncultured Wohlfahrtiimonas sp. | reverse complement strand
TATTTCCCTGAATCTAATAACTTGTTGCCCATCGAGAGCATTGATCCGCTATCAGGTATCCCTGCTTATAAAAACATTCCTGTCATATTAGAAAAAGTATAATTTTTCTTACATTTAATAAATCGTTATTAGCAATAACACCATTAAGTTAAACTTAATGGTGTTATTTTATAATCAATTAATCAAGACCACGTATTGCTCTAAGATATTCTTCTTCATTCAAACAGTTTTTGTTAGTCAATGCATAATGCTCAAAATTCAAGATTCCTTTATCACGCGCTTCTGATTTATCCAAGCAACCATTGCCATCTATATCTGCCTCTTCAAAGCTATCCATCTCAAAATCTGGCTCTATTAATTTGTACTGAACATCAATCACCTCTTCGCCATCTTTGGTGTCTTTCACAGTAAAGATAGTTTCTGTAGATTGTGCGACAGCAAATCCAGTAGTAAACAATACAGCAAAACCAAATACTATTAATTTCTTCATACCTTCTCTCCTTCAATTATATTTTGAACCCTTGATAATATAAATTTAACAAAATTGTGAGCAATAATTGATTTAAATTATTTGCCATAACTTTTCTCATAATATTTATCAAGTTGCTTAATAGTGCTTGATAACTGATTCAAGTTACTGCTATAGAGTATGAGCTAAAAAGCAAAATGACCAATAAGGAGATATGATGTTAAATAAAAAACTATTACTCACAACGATGCTTGCATTAAGCCTGTGTTCAGTTCAAGCGCGCCCACTTAATGAGATTCAAGAGTCTGGTACATTAAAAGTTGGCGTACCTGGTGACTATGCACCCTTAGCATTTTATAAAGATGATCTGCTCGTGGGATATGATATTGATGTAGCGAATGCCTTAAGTAATGACTGGAATTTGAAACTTGAGTTTGTGCCAACCAGTTGGCCAACATTGGCACAAGACCTAGAAGCTGATAAATTTGATATCGCAATGGGTGGAATTTCTTTCACACAAGATCGTAATGAAAAATTCCTCTTAACTAAGCCATTAATCCCAGATGGAAAAGTTGTGATGGCACAATGTGAAAAGGCAGCCAACTTAAAAACATTAGAAGAGATTAATCAACCATCTACAGTAGTTGCTGTGAATCCTGGCGGTACTAATGAACGCTTTGTAAATGCTAATTTAGCTAACGCAACAATCATTCGTACGCCAGATAATATACAGAATATCCAGCTCGTTCGTGAGAAAAAAGCGGATATGATTATTACAGACATGATTGAAGGTAATTATTACCAACATAATGAACCGACTGTGTTTTGTGTCGCCACTGAACAGCCATTTACTGGTACAGAAAATGCACAAATTTATATGACGCAAAAAGATAACACACAATTAATGGAACGCTTAAATCTCTGGTTAACAAATGAAAACCTTCAAAATATTGCTAATCAATGGGGTATTGTGATTAAAAAAGATTAAGCACATCAATTCAATATATAAATATAAAAAGCCTGCTGTTTAGCAGGCTTTAGAGTTTGTGGGCTGTCTTTAAGATAACTCTGCAATACTAAATCCATTAATATAATATATTTAAAGTCATTTAAGATATAGCTAAATAAGGCTTGGTTGGTACTATTTTTGAACGATTGATATTAAAATATTTTATTTTAATTATGTAAAATTAATAATCAAAATTTCGAGTTGATTTACTCATATATAGAGCGATATTTGGCGCCATAAAATCATCAATTTATTTTCTTAAAATGATGAATATTCAACTCCCTAAATAAATACTTAAACCCAAGCATTTATCCTAACCTATCAGTCAACGCTACAATTATTGTATTCTTTAACTGCTTTTCTAAAAGTCATGCACACTGTGCCCGACGTAATATTAATATCTCAATTTCTAATTGACGTATGGCAGTTTCTAAAACCAATAAAAATATCAATCCAACTTTGTATTTTTATATCGTTGATGGTTGATCTGTAAATTCTAGATTTCCAACAGCAACTTGATTTCAAAATTAGATATACATCGACTGATTGACGGTGGTGGCGTTAATCGCTTTAGATCACAAATAGGATTTTTCTGTTCTTTCAATTCACTTCACATATCGTATTTGGCTCTGATTTGCTCTGCAAATAATGAAAGCCTCCAATGTGTCAAATCAATTACAACAGAATGTTATAAAAGTTTTGAATAAGTAACACATGAGTCAGGTATTACTACATAATACTCAACCCAAAATATCTATAATAATTAATAAGTTATATAGTAGAAATCATCTTTAGTAATAATGTAATTATTTTCCGAAGTACATTAGATATTTTTCAGCTAATTTCTTCGGTTTAAAAATGGTTTTAAATCAAAACTAAACCATCAAAAAACACAAGTGATCAATAACTATGCACTTTTCTGAACAGTTTTATGAACACTTATAATTACAGATACAAAAAAGCCTGCTGTTTAGCAGGCTTTAGAGTTTTTGTTTGGTACCGAAGGAGAGACTCGAACTCTCACGCTTTTAAAGGCAGAGGATTTTGAATCCTCCGTGTCTACCATTCCACCACTCCGGCAAGTGAGGTGCTTATTTTAGTTTTTTCTCAAAATTTGTCAAGTATTTCTACGCAAAAATATTTCCTTTCCACCTAAAAAAACCTTATCCACTTCAATCGTATGAATTTTTTCTCGTAAAGTTCTAAAAGGATTCTGATTAAGTACAATAAAATCTGCAAATTTCCCTATTTCTAGAGAACCAAGATGGTGCTCTTGCCCAAGCATATAGGCAGCATCAATCGTCACAGAGTGCAAGACTTCTTTAGTCGTCAAATCTCTATCATTATCATGCTTAAATGAATCTCCCATCAACTGACGATTCATACCAACTTGAAAGTGTGACCATAAGTTCAAATGATCAATCGGCCAGTCACTGCCATAAGCAACCTTTACTCCTGCATCATAAAATTTTCCAGCACACTCAAAATTTTGAATACGTTTTTCACCCAATAAATCACTAAAAGCATGGTGCGTTTCTAAATCCATCGCAGCCCATTGTAAAGATTGTGCTGCAACAACATTTAATTGCACAAAACGATCAAAATGTTCATCTCTTGTTAATTCATTGTGCGCCAAACTTGGTCGAATCAACTCATTTTTACTGTTTTTTTGCGAAGCTTCGATGCAATCTAAAGCAAAATCAATTGCTGCATCGCCCACTGTATGCATATGAGGATACCAACCCAATTGATTTGTTTGGCTTAATAATTCCGTTAATAGTTCTTTATCGTAATAACAATCACCATATCGCGCTTTATCATCTAAATTATATGGCTCTTGTAATAGCGCAGTATGTAAAGGCTCTTGCAACACGCCATCAATAAAAAATTTTATGTGTGAAATCGTTGTGGTTGGATTTTTTGCAGTTTGCAAAAAAGAATATTCCTGCATGAAATTACGCACATTTTCGATCGTATTTGGAATCATTTCTTTAGTAGAAAATGATTTTGCTGGAATTTCTCGCGCACCAAAAACACGCAGTGTTAATTCATTTTTTTCTGCGAATGTTCGGAAAGCTTTAAATGCAATATCATCGGCACGAGCATCCATTACAGTCGTTACGCCTTGTTGATTTAAAAGCCCTTGTGCCTTTTTTGCAACGATTAATGAAAACGCATCTGAGTAACGTGTAATTTCATCAAAAGCTTGCATCGCCGGACCATCAACTAAAATACCTTTGAGCCGATCTTCATCTGTAATGTCTACAGTTTTAAAAGACACCAATGCAGCAGAATTACACACTAAGACATGACAATCATTGGAAAAAACAACGATTGGCAAATTTTGATTGATATTATCTAAATCTTGCTTCGTTAATTCGCTACCAATCGGCAACATATCAGGCTGCATCCAACCTCTAACAATAATCCAATCTTGAGCATCTTGCTGAACCTGCTCTGTGATATATTGCTCAATGATCTCTAGGATTTCCTGTTTACTCAATATTTTATGTTTAAGATCACAGCTTAATGACTGCGATGCTCCCCAAAAAGGGTGCAAATGTGCATCTATTAAACCAGGCATCATAAACTGTCCCTGTAGATCAACCACATTTGTTTCGTTGGTTTGGTAGCTCAATATAGACTGATCATCACCCAAATCCAAAATTACACCATCCTGAATCGCCATAGCACTATAAGTTGAACATTGTTCATCTGCACTATAGATAACACCATTTATATAGATTGCATCCGCAGTAATCATTTTGCCTCTTTAACATCTTCTATCAAAACGAAGTTATGATAAACAATGGATTAGTAAATACCTATTAAAACTATGATAAATCTTGTCATTATTTAATTTTTTTGGCTTAATCTCGTATCTCTCTTTTAACTTTAATCATGCATATGCAAACATATTTAGGTTCATTGGCTGTTTTAGCCGCTGCATTTATTTGGGGAACAACGGGTACTGCCGCAGCTTATGCACCCAATTTAAGCCCTTTAGCAATTGGCGCTTTTGCAATGGGATTTGGCGGACTGCTTCAAGCGATCATCGCCCAAAAATTTCTTCAGAGTTCTTGGCAATCTATTTTAAAACAACCTTATCTGTTACTATTCGCGGTATTATCGGTGGTTTTTTATCCACTCGCTTTTTACTCATCTATGCATTATGCAGGCATCACAATTGGCACTGTCATTTCAATCGGCACAGCCCCGATTTTTTCAGCACTATTAGAAAGGCTATTTAACCAACAAAAATTATCAAAGCGCTGGATGATTAGTGTCAGCTTAGGTATTTTAGGCATTGTTTTATTATCCTTCAGTGAAAATACTCCAGCGGCCATTCAAAATAGTACTCAAAACTTAGCCTTAGGAATCTTTCTAGGCTTAATTGCTGGCTTAACCTACAGCTTATATTCATGGGCAGCAAAGCAATTTATCCAACAAGGGGTTTCAGCCAAAGCAGCCATGGGTACAATATTTGGCCTAGCTGCGTTAATACTCATCCCTTCGCTATTTTGGACAGCGGATAATCTATTCGATGAAACTCGTAATATTTATGTCGTGACTTACATGGCAATCATCCCAATGTTTATCGGCTATCTATTATTTGGTTATGGCTTAAAAACTATATCCGCAAGTCATGCAATCACATTAACTTTATTTGAACCTGTCGTGGCAGCCGTATTTGCAATGATGTTAATGCATGAAAAAATATCATTAATTGGTTGGCTGGGTATTATTTTAATTTTTGCATGCTTAATTATTTTATCCACAAAAAAAGCGCTTAAATAAGCGCTTTTTCATGAATGTTTATTAATTATTGGCAAGTTGTATCGCCAGTACGATGGTTAATTGCACCATTTTCAATTAACAATTGTTGCATTTCCTTATAACCACCTTGGCAAGCATAACTTAAAGCACTTTGATCATATGAGAAGCGTTTAGGGTCTTGGATCGTTGTTACTTTATTCAAATCAGCACCTTGCGAAATGAAATATTTCACCACATCTAAACGATTATTACTTGCAGCAACCATAACTAATGATTCACCATCATCTTCGTATGAAGAGTCATTAATATCATAGCCATATTTCAAAATTTCTCTTAATTTTTTAACAATATTTGCATTTTTACCCAAAGATGCTGATTTTAATGCATGATAAACATCACCTTTATCAGTTGCCCATACATTTGCATTTTTTGATAATAAATAATCAACCATATCCTCATAACCAATGAATGCAGCCCAACCTAATGCTGTTTGATTCAAGCTACCAACATCTTTGACTTCGATAATTTGGCCATTATCCACCATTGCCATCACAGTTTCTAAATCACCTTGTTTAACTGCATCAAACCATGCAGCATCAGGACCTTCTGAAGGCTTTGAATAGAAGTTACGATGTGGTAATTTTTTCTCATTCGTTAAATCTTGCATTTCTGCATAATCTAAACGGAATTGTTTAAATCCTTCCGGATTATTCTCATTCAATACTTTTGCATGACCTATAGATAATAATCCTAATAATGTTGATGCTAATACCAATGTTTTAAACTTCATAATGAGTCCTTATTTTTATAATTGATCATAATTAGATTGGTAGATTATAGTTAAGTATTGTAAATATGTCTATATTTATTTTAAAGATAATATTAATTCAAAGTGGCTTATTAATATTATCTTTAAAAATCAAATAAATATATTACCGTTTTTCTTCAATTTTGATCACTTGTGGATGAACCATTAAGTTTCTCAATTCAGGAATATACATATCTTCTAACAATGTAATCGGCATATGATAGATGCCTGGTACTTGAGCTTCTAGAACATATGCAAAGCGATACTCTGTTCCTGCGGATAAATTAAATGCGGCCACATAACGATCAAATCGATATTCTTCATTCTCTAACACTGAACGCGTTAAGTTTTCAACACCATAATCCTCATAGAATGTATCGACATCATCTGTTAATAAATTCGGATTGACCAAAGTAAAACCGGTTGGAATATAATCCACCAATAAAGCATTCGGTAAATTTCTCTCTGATTTAATGCTCAAAATAACAACAAACCGATCACCCACTTCTATTGAGTCCACATCCCCTATCCAATAAGCTTTATCAAATTTTGTTTTAAATGTACGCGAATCTGTTGCTTGTTTTGGATAACCTGAAATCTGATATTCATAAAAAATATCCTCATTTGCACTCAACATTTTTATATCATTCGCAATAATAGGATCATTAGATAACACATCTTTCTTTTCAGAATTGATTGTTACACCAATTTTTTCATTATCACTTGGCGTATCTATTCCCACTTTAATCAAAGCATAACGCTCTTGTGTACTAAAATATTGCTTATGATTTAAAGCTTGTATTAAATCTTTACTTAACTTCTGAGCGAGATAACCATCAGTTAATAGCCCTCGTGCAGACATTTGATTCAATACATCAATTGATAATGCCAAAGCTGAAATTTCGGTTTGATAAGTTCCAAAGCCTCTTTCCCAACGATTAAACTCTAAATTTGATAAGTACTGATTGGCAGCTTGTTGATCACTCAGAATTAAACTCGCTCCTGCCAAATAAACTCGACTTAATGGGCTAATTGTATGAGCGAAATTTTTCATGAACTCAATATCCGCACTAAAAATTTGCCCTTCACGTGCCAAGAGCCAAACTCCATAGCTTAAATTGTTTAAATGATGAGTTTCTAGATAAAAAGAACCAGAATTTGAATGATTTTTATAAGTTTCATTCAGACGATTTTTCACATATTTAAAACCTTTTTGTAAGCTTTCTTGCGGTACTAAAGAAGGATTTTGCTTTGCTAATTGTGCCAAGAAATCCAATGCATAAACAGAAGATGGGAAATAACTTTCACCCGTTGACCAAAAGGCAAATCCACCATCTGAACGCTGTCTATCCAAAAGGCGCTTAACGGTATCTCGCATCATTTCTTGCTCCCAAGCTAAATATTCCAAGCTTGGAGCGGCATTTTGTTGACCTTCATTATTTTTCAAATATTCACTATAAACTGCTTTTTTCTCTGCATCTAATAATGTATTTGATTTAAATAACCATGGAAAAGCTCGGCTGGTTGTTTGCTCTGTGCAACCATAAGGATAACTGAACAATCCATCCGTATAAGAAAGAACATTAATGAATGGATGACGAGAAACAGTCATACTTTCTTCAAATCCTTTCGCATACCAATCTCTTGTTTTAGGCTGTTCCCATACTTCGCCTTGTTGCAATAAATTACGTACATATTCTGTTGTTTTGATTGAAACCGGATCAGTTCCGATGCGATAAGATCGCTCAGCCTTATAATCTTTTGAATCAATCGCCAATTGTAATTCTGCAAAGTTAGTAAAAGCAGGTAAAGATATTGGCACTAAACGATAAGTTCCTTCATTATTTTTTAAAGTAAAACTTTCATTTAAGGCCACATCAAATTGGTCACTTGAGATCGTAATTTTAATATCATCATCCTGTCCACTCATGTTGTGTAATGACAATGAAATATTACTTTCATCACCAACACGGATAAATTTAGGTGTAATGATATCTGCAATAATAGGTGCTCGGATTGTCATTTGCTGATCAAACTCACCCACTTTATCTTTAGAAAAGACTTTTACCACAACTTTTGCTTCACCATTAAAATCTGGCAATTCAAATGTAACTTGTCCTTTACCTTTACTGTCTAAAGCAATCAACTGACTCATCAACGATACAGTTTTCAATTCTGTAATATTATCTGAGATAGAATCATCACCTTGAGCTTCACCATCTCCACCAAATTTCGGCACTAATAATGAATAAGCACCGCGTTTAAACAGGCGATTATAATAATCGATAATATCGATTGCATATTTTCTATGCTTAAAGAATGCATCAAAAATCGATTCGCTTTGTACAGGAATCATGTTCAAAATACCCTGATCTGTCACACTGACAGTTGCATATAATTGCTCTTTCCCTGCATTCGGCACTTCAATATCAATTGTGGTTTGATGATCGGGTAATGCAATTGGCTCAAATGATAATTTTGGTTCCAACTTCCGATCTAAACGATTCAGCTTAATTGGAATTAAGCCTAAAGATCGTACAACTTCATCTTGTTTCGTTTTGGATAACAATAAGCCTGATAAATATAAATCATGACGATCCCAATGTTTATTCATAGGTATTGAAACTGTATTTTTACCTTTTTTCACCTCAAGATTTTCATGATACAAAAGCTCATTGCCTTCCATCATTAAAGTCAAATTCCCCGCATAAGGTGCATCCACAGTGAGCTTAATCGTTTCACCTGTTTGGTATGATTGTTGATTCGTCATCAATGCTAAGGCATTAGGTTTAACAGCTGGCAATTGACCATTTGAAGTATTATTCCATGAAGCACTAAATGGATATTCAGTAATCATGCCTGATGCTAAATCTTCCACTTCTAAAATATAATAGCCCCAACTATTCGGAGAAATAGAATATTCAACGCGATCTCTATTGGTTTTAACAACTTTTTGCTCACGAATTTGATATTTATAATTTTCATAACAATCCCAACCAGAGTTAGGATTATATACCCAAGTACAAGCATCATCTTTATAACGCAATGTTAGTTTTAATTCAGCACTGCCTAAATTACCTGCCAAATTTGCCGTAAATATTTCAAAGTTAGCATTTGCACCATAGCTTAAATCATCTTTACCAAATAACGGACGAATCACTGGCACTGGCTGAGTTGGCCAAAAATTGGTTTTAAAACTACGTGAAATACCACTTGTCCCACCATCTAGAACGGTAACATCTGCTTTTAAACCTAAAACAGCAGAGATATTTTTAACAAATGGACCTTCTAAACCCAAATACAGAGATTGCTCCGCATATCCTTCAGAGTTTAATTGTTGCTCATATTTAATCTCATTAGGAATAAACTCTGATGGAAATGATGTTTTACCCACATACCAATCTTTATGACTCAAAAATGGCGTACGGTTAACCGTTAAAGTGCCTTGCACAGAATAATTATTTTGATTAGCAGGCGCACCAAATAAATAACGGCTATTAATTTTTAGATCAATTGCATCATCCATATTATAGTGATCATCAATGCCCGCTAAAGTTAGCTCCATACGCTCTGGCATAAATTCTTCGATGAATAAAACCAACTCACCATCAAGTTTATTTGCAGTTGCATCTGTACGAGCTTCTACTCGCCAGCGCCCTGTTTTATCATCAAAATTTGTTGATAAGTATGTGCTATAAAAACCATCAGCTGATGGCTGTAATATATTTTCATAGACTGTTTTGTTATCAGGATTAATTAATTTAATATTAATTGGCTGCTGGGGTAATGCTTTACCATCTTGATCGCGCAATATAATATTAATCGGCATAGCCTCACCCGGTCGATATAGCTCTCTATTACTATAAACATACGCAACTTGAGGGCTATAAAGATTACCATCCACAGCATAATCGTTTAAATCTAGTGCGATTTCTTTTAGCGGTAAAATGGAAACTTCATCACCATATTTGGCAACCACTATGTCATCCCGAGAAAGTTTTTGATCAATTTGGCAAATGCCATAATCAAACATACATAAATCTTCTGTAATTTTTAACTGACCTTTTTCATTGCGCCAAACTTCAACAACTGCACCATCTACAGGCTGAGTGGTTGAAAAATAGTTACCCACAATAACTGTTTCTGTCGGATATAACCGTGCATGCAATCCCATATCAGTAATGAATAAAATTCGTGTGTCTAATGTACGATCAATTTGCCCTGCTGGACTTACGGTCACAATATAAGCGCCTGACTGAATATTTTTATCCACAGGTACATTGTGGAAAGATTTCGTTTCACGTGAAACATTGTCTGGAATTTTATATCTAAAAATTCCTTCTGGTGTCATTTCTTTAACTGCTCGACTTAAATCCCAGCGATTAATATTTGAGCCAATATAATATTGATCTAAGAATTTTGGTAAGTTATCAATTTTAAAAAATTCGATGTCAACTTCAGAAGTCCCGATCATTTCTATCGGCAAACTTGCTTGATTCAATGGCATTACAGGCCCACGACCAATAATTTTTACAGCCTCAGAAGCTTCTCCAATGTACAAATATTCGCTATATTCATCGTTATTTTTACTTTTAAATGTATCAGATACCACGCGATAATCGCCCTGCCCTACAGGATAATACGATAAGCGATAGCCATCCTTACTTAAATGCCACTGCCCTTGAGTGTCAGGTTTTCTTTCCCAATCTTCATAGTCATACTTTTCGACTTTAAACAATTTCTGCAATTGATCAGACCGAAAAGTTTGAGGATTATCAAAAAAAACAGTGATCGTTTCTTGGTCATTAAATTTAGCTAAATTGATCGATTCAACCTGTGCAGAAGCCAAAGAAGGCAAATACAAAAACGATGTCATCAAGAGCAAGCGTTTAATGTTTGTCATTATTATTTTCCTATTGTTTTACAATATAATGTGCAATGATTATCTCATATAATCCTGATACAATTTCCATGTACATTAATAAACATTATTTATTCATTAAAAATCAAATGACAAATTCAACGTATTGACAAACAACATATTTATAGAAAAAAATTAAAATTAAAACCTGAAAAACTTGAATACAAACTGATTATCGATAAATTTTATTTATAGCTCTTCAATAAATTCTTAATTAGTCAGCACATTTTTAGTTCACTAGAATCAATACATAAATTCAATATACGATTCACATTAAGAGAGGTTAATAATGAACAAAGTAACGCTAACGAGCGCAAATGGTGCACCGATTGCAGACAACCAAAACTCTATCACTGCTGGACGCAGAGGACCTGTAACTTTAGATGATTTTCATTTAATTGAAAAATTGGCACACTTTAATCGTGAAAATATTCCTGAACGCCGAGTACACGCTAAAGGCTCAGGTGCGTATGGTGTTTTTACAGTAACCAATGATATTACAAAATATACACATGCAGACTTTTTATCTCATGTCGGCAAAGAAACTCCCATGTTTATCCGCTTCTCAACTGTCGGTGGAGAAAGAGGCTCTGCGGATACAGCTCGTGATCCTCGTGGCTTTGCACTTAAATTTTATACTGAAGAAGGTAACTTCGATGTTGTTGGCAACAATACACCAGTATTTTTTATCAGAGATGCGATTAAATTTCCTGATTTTATTCACACACAAAAGCGTGACCCACGCACAAACTTAAAATCACCACGCATGATGTGGGATTTTTGGTCGCTATCTCCTGAGTCATTGCATCAAGTCACGATTTTATTTTCAGATCGCGGCATTCCAGATGGCTATCGCCATATGCATGGCTACGGGAGTCATACATATAGCTTAATTAATAAAGATGGCATTCGAACATGGATCAAATGGCATTTTAGAACCAAACAAGGCATCAAAAATTTACACCCTAAAGTCGCTGCGGAATTGAGCGGAGCAAATCCTGATTACGCACAAGATGATTTATATCACGCAATTGAAAATGGTAATTACCCAAAATGGGGAGTTTACATTCAAGTAATGAGCGAAGAAGAAGCTGCGAACCGTGAAGAAAACCCTTTTGATGTGACAAAAGTATGGTCACATAAAGAATATCCCTTAATAGAAGTGGGAGAATTTGTCTTAAATCGCAATCCTTCAAACTATTTTGCAGAAGTAGAGCAAGTCGCATTAGCACCTAGCAATGTTGTCCCCGGTACAGGCTTGTCGCCTGATCGCATGTTACAAGGTCGTGTATTTGCTTATGCAGATGCTCAGCGCCATCGCATTGGAACGAATTACCAACAATTACCAGTCAATGCACCAAAGTGTCCATACCACAATTATCAACGTGATGGTGCAATGCGCTTCGATGGTAATCAAGGCAGTGCTCCTAACTATGAACCCAATAGTTTTACTGAAGCACCGAAACAAACCAATGAAAAAAATCCTGCCTACAATGTCGGGCAAGATGGTGGCGTATATCAGTACAATCATAGAGAAGATACTGATTATTATAGCCAAGCAGGTGCATTATTTAGATTAATGAATGATGAACAAAAACAATTATTAATCGACAACATCGTTGGGTCTATGACAGGAATTGATGAACATATTCAGCGCTTGCAAATAGAACACTTTACAAAAGCTGATCCTGCTTATGGTCAAGGCGTGGCAAAAGGGTTAGGTTTAAAATAAATATACCCATTAATAAAAAAAGTCCTTAAAAAATAATTTTTAAGGACTTTTTATTTACTGAAATACTAGTAACTATAGCGCTCGTGTATGCTAATCCTTACAGGATCAGGACCTAGATCTTTAGCAGAGCGTTCTATCTCTGAACATTCAATTTGCCCATCTAACCCACCAACACAATAAACACCCGACTTATTCGCATCCATTTCATAAGCACTATTTTCTGCATCTAATGTTGTTAATAATAGCTTTTGAACATCTAAGTCTAAATCTTCAAGCTTAGTCACATCGTTTCCTTCAGGAGAGTCTTCAATCCCATCACCCGTAATACCACCTTGTGCTTTACCAGTTGTCCCCTGATTTGCAACGCCAATCTCAGAAGATCCACCACCTGTTTTCGCATAAAATGACATGACCTTACCAAAGGCTAAATCAGATACACATGGATCATATTTCGCATTATCTTCAGCTTTTGAACCACGCTCTTTAATCCCCCAAGTTGAGAAAACAACGGCATCATGATAGGAGTCATATTGCGGATCATAAATCACTCTTTCTCCCATACCTTTCTCACCAGGCAAGCTTAAATCATTGTTATTATCAGCAGATAACACTATATACCATCCATTATCATTGCCATTTACAACACTTTCATTAGGATTGGCAACAGGGGTATAAGTCATCAACTCATGTTTAGCTAACTTCTCGTAATCAGGAATGACATTCTCTTGATACTTCACTCGTCCTTCTTTCAAATTACTAATATTAAAAAGTGGCACCAAGGTTTTTTCAGCTTCACTCACCATCTTTTGTGAGCCGACAGATGTCTTAAGACCTGTATCAGTAACAGCATATAATGCGTGCGTTACCAATGAATTCTCATAGCGGTCTAGGTCTAAACTTGCGGACAAACCTGTACCAAAGAAAATTTGATAGATGTTGCTCTTCTTATTTTTAACCACTAATGGTTTCACTGAAATTGCTGACTGCCCAAAATTCGTTTCTGGTGCTTTGAATAATTTCGTAACTTTTGCATTACCCGAACTAAAATCATTACCTAAAAATTCAACTTTATATAACGCACCTGAATAGTCACCAACATATAAACGATCAAGCTTTTGACCACCATTAGTATGATCTGCGCTCACAATAATAGACGGTGTCGCGGCACCTTTTCCATGAGGATCTAAAACAATTTCATATAATTTCTCACCGGTATAAGCATCAATAAAGTACAACATTGATTTTTCTGTACCAAAGCCATTACCAAATACCGCAACAGCACGCCCTCTGTCTTCATTATCAACTTTCATTACTTGGTTAAAAAATTCAAAGCCAGAATATGTATAACCTAAGTCTTCAAAGCCTCTAACTTTATTCGGGCCTTCATTTGTGATTTCAAATAATGGCGTTACACTGCTGTAAATCCCGCTATCTTTAGGCTTAAAATTTTTATTAGCAGCCCATTCCTCAACCGTAGCGACCTTATCTGCGTACACTCGATAACCCACAAGTCCTTTACCACCACCGCCCATTGCCGTTAAACCGATAGTTGCATAAACATGTTCACCACCTTTTTGGCTTGGCTGATAAACTTTCGCATCGACTAAATTGGTCTTACCTTCCAACACTAAAGTTGCATTACGATTTGCCAAAGCAATTTCATCAAAACGATGAACTAAAAATTGTGGGAAATAAGCGGTATCTCTTTCACCACCTTTGTGTCCTTTTGACAAACCTCTTTGTGCTTTAATAAAACTGATAAACCCATCGTTATCAGACACAATCAATAAGTTATTAGGCTGATATTTTGCTTTAAACAACAACCAATTAGACAAATTTTTACGCAAGTCAGGTGATATCTTTTGTTTATCTAAGCTAATATTTAAAATGTCTTTATTCACAGTAACAATGTCAGAATTGGTAATACTCCCCAATGGATTCATTCGACCTCGTAAACTGCCTAAATTATCTGTTTTCTTAAAATTAGTTAACCAATCAATATCATTAGCAGAAAAATTTGATTTGATTTGCTTAAATCTTGCTAGTACTTCTGGTTGCTTTAACTCATATAAATTTAAACCTGCATCTTTTTTAGTTAAATTTAAATAAGTCACATAACGACCTTGGTCTGGTTTTATCGAAGTATCTGTATTCCATAATTCAAAATTATCAATGATTGCTTTACCTTTATCATTTGGTTTAGCAGGATCTTTTTGAGAAGGATCATAACCTTTTATATACGGCACGATTGCACGTACACTACCAAACCTAGGTCTAAAGTCATAAACGGTATCGTAACGAATCGTTCCTAATGTTTTTAAATCAACGCTTCCATCAGATTTTACAACAGGTGGTTTATCTAATAAATCAGAATAAATACGATCGTTCATTGATTTTGTACTACTTGTACTCAAAATAATCGATGCAAAAATTGTGTCAAAAGCTTGCAATAAATCTTCAGCACTCCCATCTTTTTCGAAACCAAGATTCATGCCTGGAACTTCTTTATTATTCTTTTTATTCACAAACCGAGTTAAATCTGTATAAAGCTTCGCATCAGGCTTAACATACAAACTAACAGTATGTGTATAAATTGGCATAGGCTTGGAATATTTATCATTAATCCAATCTTTACCAGCATCATCTAATTCTTTATTGCCCCAAATCGGAGTATTACGATTATATCCAATAATATATGGCTTCAAGGCTTTACGTAAATCGGTATTGGCTGTAATCTGGCCTAAATGCTCTGACTCAACAGAATGATGTGCCAGTCGCATATCAACACCTTTAACAAGTTTTTCTTGTGCATTTGATGCAATTAGGCGGGCATTATCATATAAAGCACTATCTTCTTTAGCGACACCATAAACTTTATAATCATTAGGGACACCATCCGTCATAATCACCATATGATTTTGCTGACAACGATAACGCAAAGGTGTTTCTAATTCCGTATAAGCATAATGTCTATTAGACCCACTTCCTTGTGTTGTAGTAATTACACTATTATTCGTTGCCTGATTAACAGCTTGACCTCTAAACATTTTAATTGCTTCATAAACCCCTCTAGACACGGGAGTATTACCAGGAGAATTTAAAATTAATCTTGAGGTAGGATTAATAATATTAGTGATAAAATCATTGTCCGAATACAAAGAGTAATCATCTATTGGGATCTGCACTAGACCATTATCTCTCGTGCCTTGCCATAAAAAAGAAACCCCTAAATATGCTTTATCTCTATACTTATTCATTAACGCTTTAAATGCATAATCCAATGCTACTGTTCTTCTTACATTTTTACCATTTAATGTAACATCTGCATTATTTTTCATAGAACCAGAATCATC
>CANRJX010000037.1 GCA_947631095.1 uncultured Wohlfahrtiimonas sp. | reverse complement strand
ATCTAATCTCAAAACAACTTCTTGAAATTTTAAGACATCAATAGCACCATTTTTTGCGAATGAGTATCTATTCCCATCATTTAATATTAAAAATCGTATGCCTGATTGTGGATCTATCTCCTGATGCCCTGTTTTCGCTAAAGTTACTGAATAATCGCCATTATTTTCTTGCGTTTTAATAAACACATCTTTAATTTCTTGTTGATTATCAGATATTTCTTTCACATAAACCGTATTTTTACCCCGTGACAGTGATTTAAATGTCCCTGCTTTGATAATGGTCAGCTGCGCCTCTTCTCTGGCTTGTTGCTGAATATCATGAAATCTTAATGAAAAATGCGGAATCATAAAAAAATTCAACAAAAGTAAAATTGCAGCCAATGGAATTGTAATTTGAAATAATAGACGATACAGCGTAGACAGCGGCATACCCAAAGCAAACATCACTGTCATCTCTGAATCTTTATATAATCGACCAAATGCAACGATTGAGGCCAACAAAAAGCTTAACGGCACTAGTTCGGCAACAAATCGTAAAATTTGTATGCCTATCATAGAAAAAATTACATTAGGCGAAATTCCACCACTCATGACTTCATTTAGCATTAAAGCTAAACGTTGCACCAATAAAATTGCGAGTAAGACAATAATTGTTGCTGCGAAAGTGAATAATATCTCTTTTGAAATATAGTGGCGGATTAATCGCATTAAGCTTAACCTCTACTGATCGTTTGGCGATCTGAATAGAATTGACGTTTAAATTCCTGGAACTTCCCGACTTCTAAGCTATCTCTGACTTCTTGCATTAACTGTAAATAATAATGAATATTATGAATACTATTTAAATGTGCACCTAAAATTTCTTTTGTTTTATCTAAGTGGCGCAAATAGCTACGTGAGAAGTTCTGACAGGTATAACATGTACAGCTTTGGTCAATCGGATTAGTATCAAACTTGTATTTCTCATTGCGAATGCGCACATCACCATAACGAGTGAATAAGTGTCCATTACGAGCATTACGTGTCGGCATAACACAGTCAAACATATCAATACCACGTTCAACACCTTCCACCAAATCTTCAGGCTTCCCAACACCCATAAGATAACGAGGCTTATCATCTCGCATTTGTGGCGTTAAATGCTCTAAAATTCTATGACGTTCTTCCATTGGCTCACCAACGGCCAAACCACCCACAGCATATCCATGGAAGTCTATATCTAACAAAGCTTCTAATGAACGCGTTCTTAATTCTTCATGCATGCCGCCCTGAATAATTCCAAACAATGCATTTGGATTGCCTTCAAATGCATCTTTAGAACGCTTAGCCCAGCGCATAGACATTTCCATAGATTTACGTGCAGTTTCATAATCAGCAGGATATGGCGTGCATTCATCAAATGCCATAACAATGTCAGAGCCCAATTTGCGCTGAATATCCATCGATGTTTCAGGATCTAAGAAACATTTACGACCATCAAAAGGTGATCTAAATGTTACGCCTTCTTCGGTAATTTTGCGCAGTTCTGCCAATGAAAACACTTGGAAACCACCTGAGTCTGTCAAAATAGGTTTATCCCATTTCATAAAGTCATGCAAATCACCATGCGCATTGATGACATCTAACCCAGGACGAAGCCATAAATGAAAGGTATTGCCCAAAATAATTTGAGCATTTGATTCTAGAAGATTTTTAGGCGTAAGGCCTTTAACTGTTGCAATTGTCCCAACAGGCATAAAGATAGGCGTTTCGACAACACCTCTTTCGAATGTTAATCGACCGCGGCGTGCATTGCCATCAGTAGACAATAATGAAAATTTCATGAATTCTAATATCCTAATCTACAACAGGAATAAATATAAACCGTGGATTTTAACCTTTAATCCTGATTTTTTCAGAAAAACTTCATACAATGCTTTTATTTTGTGAATGAATTATGTCAAATGTCTCGTTTTATGTTTTAGAAAGCGCTAGCATCAACGATTTATACAAAACTGTTATACGCCTTTCTATCAAGGCTTATGAAGCTGAAAACCAAGTATTAATCTACAGTAATCATGAAAATGTATTAGCAAAAATTGATGACCTTTTATGGACATATTCTAATACAAGCTTTATCCCACACGTACTCATAAAGTCCAATGAAGAAGTTGAAGACATTGACCCGATTATTTTAGCGAACTTCGAACCCACTCTGCCGAAAAAAGACATTTTAATTCAATTGGCAGATGATCCTATACCAAGTTTTCAAGGATATGATCGAATCATTGAAATTTTATACAACGACCCTGAATATCTAGCTAAAGGAAGAGAACGTTTTAAATTTTATCGCAGAAATGGCATTGAGCCAAAAACAATAAAAATCTAATGGGTACAATCATCTTAAAATACCGTTCAACTACCCCTATATTTTATTGGAATAACTTATGTTTGCTTATTACACTGCCTTTAAACACTCACATCTTCTTTTTGTTGTGATCACATTAGTGCTCTTTAACTTTCGTTTCTTTTGGAAACAATTAGTACCACAAAAACCTTTGCACAAAATTTTTCGCATCATTCCGCATATTAATGACACATTATTGTTACTGACTGGAGCTTTAATGGCCTATACCGTTAAATTCATCCCATTTGTAAATGCCAATTGGTTAGGAGTAAAGCTAATATTACTCATTTTATATATTGGCTTTGGGTTAATCGCCCTGAAAGCAACAGCTCGCTCGCAACAAGCGATTATAGGCTATATTCTGACCATGTTCTCGGTCATAATAATGATCTGTTTGGCAGTTATAAAACCATTACTTTCCTGAGGATAAACCATGAAATTTGATAAAGAGAAACTCAAAGAAAAATTAACCGATCTTCAATACCACGTCACACAAGAAAATGGTACAGAAAGACCATTTACTAGTGAATATAACGATTTATATGAAGATGGAATCTATGTTGATATTGTCAGTGGTGAAGCACTTTATTCTTCTCGTGATAAATATGATGCAGGCTGTGGCTGGCCATCTTTCAGTCGTTCACTGGTTGATTTAGTT
The DNA here is from genome assembly GCA_947631095.1 of uncultured Wohlfahrtiimonas sp. GTDB lineage: Bacteria > Pseudomonadota > Gammaproteobacteria > Cardiobacteriales > Wohlfahrtiimonadaceae > Wohlfahrtiimonas. Next base: position 13,061 of record CANRJX010000037.1, on the reverse strand, counting down.
AATGTAGATGATTACAGCTTAAGCAGAGCACGTACAGAGATTCGTAGCCCAGAAGCCGATTCGCACCTTGGCCATGTATTTAATGATGGTCCTGAAGAACTTGGTGGGATGCGCCACTGTGTTAATGGTGCCGCAATTAAGTTTATCCCACTATCAGAAATGGAAGCTTTGGGATATGGCCATTGGTTATTTTTATTTGAAGATGAATCATAAAAATAATAAATATAAAAAAGCCAGTAAATCACTTCACTGGCTCAAACAAAATCAAACTTAATAGTAATAATAGCTGTTTCTTAATTAGGCCTTAAGAAACAGTGATTCCTATATTAGTGACATTAAATTAGTGACATTAAGGCATACTGTCTAAACAATTTAATTAATCAAAAACATTAATATTTTTATAAAATATGATATAAATCATTTATTTAATCAATTTCATTAATGTTTATTATTTAAATTTTTAATACCAATACTCTTCTATTATATAAATTGCTAATGTAATGAGTTTGATATTTCTTTAATATAAAAAATTAAAGGCTCTCTGCAATATAAATAACAGACATTGGCCATCAGAAGTTAATCTTGGGATTTTGCTTAATTCACCAAAAACTTCCTCCAATCTGGCTTGATCTTGCAATGATAATCCAGACAATAAAGGCAAAGAAATATCCAAGACATCATGCCATGATAAATTTTCTTGAAATGGCACTTCTATTTTTAAAAATTCGGCAATATCTGCATAATATAATTTTGCAGAAGCTAGATTATTGGCAAAAATAATCGCCATAGTGACACTCAATAATTCTGCGAGTGGTTTTTGCAACATTACGATTGACTCTTTATTTGTTGAAAACCGTACTGAATGATTATGAACGGACTTCACAATATGAACTCGTACAATCAGAATCATGCAATATTCAGCTATAGACACTTGATTATCCATATCGATTAAATCTTGGCAGATATTTTCAATATCTTGTATTTGAAATTTAGCAAGGTGATCAAAACTTGGTAATTCGTTATTGAGTGTTTGTAGCCGTTGTAAATCTGTCATTTTTTCTATGCGATGAGTTTCATGCGCAACCGACTCAAATAGATGATGAGATAGTTTAGAGCGCAAATAGTCCATCTGCTTTTTTCGAGTAGCTGAATCATGAAATGAGATAAATGCAGCGTAACATTTTGCTAATTTAACAAATACTATTTGGCTATTTTTATCCAGCCCTAATTCAAGCACCATATTATGACCAATGTTATTCAATCGACTGGATGAGTAATCATGTAACGCCGAAACTAATACGAGATCATCCATCTCATTTTTGTCCACCCATTTTTCGGATAAATATTCAATACTACTTTGATTGGGCCAACGATATGAAGGTTGAATTTTTTGAATACGATTCAAAATAGGCGGATGCGTATCAAAAACACTCGTCTTTTCATGGTAATTCTGGAGATAAAAATGGGCAAATTCCTGATGATCAGCATCCATAGCAGTTGAACCTTCATCATTTTCATCTTTCAAAAATGCTATTTTCTCTAAAACTTTAATAATATGATGACCACGCACAAATCTTACTGATTCAGAATCAGCCAAATACTCCCTTTGTCTTGAAATCAGCGCCTTAACAATTCTAGCGAAAATCGCCCCAATCGCTCCAACACACATGATCAATAAGCTTAATAATATTACTGGCAGTGTTACAACGATAATAATGCTGTCTAGCAAAGAATCACCATCGCCTATTTTTCTTGAGGTAGAGCCAATTGTTCGCATCGAATATCCCAAACAGAATCGATTAATGAGATCAAAATCACCAAACATATGACGCGTAAAGGCATGAAACATGGTATATCCATATAAATAGACACTTTGTAAACCATACAACCAACCAATAAGTTTAAAATTCAAGATAGGATCTTCATGCAAAATATGGCTGATTTCATGACCAATTAATGCTTGTAACTCAGAACGTGTTAAACGAGTAATCGAACCTTCTGTCACAGCAATTGCAGCATCTTTACGATTCGTTGAAATTGCAAAAGCATTAATGTCATACGACGGCAATATGTATAATTTTGGCGTTTGAATCCCGGCTGCAATGCTCATTTCTACAACAACCTTCATATAACGAGCCACAATTGGGTTTTGATTAAATTGATTCACTTCAATTGCGCCTAATTTTTTCATGACATAGCCAATGCCCTCACCCATCTCAGCAAACTTAGTCCATACCATAATCAACATAAAAACATTACAAATGACAATCCAAATCCAAGCTTCTGAATTTGTGACAGCTGAAAGCACAAAGCCCATAACAACAGACGTTAATAAATAAACACCTAAAAAAAGACAAAGAAAAGTAAAGCTATTGATCAGCAAGGATCGTCGATTTTCCCAATTTTGCATGAGTTGATATTCCTAATTTTTATTATTGTTTACTTTAAATTAAAATTTATTTATCTAGTTGGATGTATTTTTTAATTTCATCTATCAATGGTTGCTGGTCTTGTTTCGTAAAAAATGTGAGTAATTTTCCTTTTGCATTGACCAAAAAATAAGGCCGACTACCAAAATTGAATAGTGTTAAACCATTTTTATTCTTAAACTTAAACCGCTCAGCAAATGACAAATGTGCCGCTTTATCAGGATCAATATAAATAAGATCTGAAAAATGATTAAAACTCTTACATTTTTCATACAAGCCAATCAATACAATCTGAATGTCTTCATTGATAGATAAATTCATTGCTTCAATAAAATCATCAATAGCACCTAAATCATCATCAAATTCTGATAAATCAATAAAAAATGCATATTTTCCTAATAAATCAGCAGATGATAATGTTCCCATATCATTTTGCCACTCAATATATGGTATTGAGTCATTCAACGTTAAAACACTACTTCCTTCAAAAACTGAACCATCTCGCTCTAATGAAAGATAATCATGCAAGCATTGTGCCTGCCAGGATAAAGCTTCTTTAGATAACAATTTATATTTATTATATGGTGCTTGCACTAACCAGCTTTCAGGATCAGCAATACGCACGAACAAAGGAACATTAAACATAGCTTTTTCTAAAGCAATACGCTCGTAATACAGCTTACATAAAGGTGGAATATAAAATTGTTTCAACGCTTGCATCAAATCTTTCAATTTAATCCTCCTTTATGCATTGGCGAAGTTCTGCAATAACTATAGATAATGCTTTTTGATTCTGCATCACAACTTTGTATGCATTTTCTCCCAAAGTCAGTCGATCAATCTCACTATCAATCAATAGTTTCATAGTTGCATACAAACTATCTGTCTTTAATACCATAATTGCATCATGCTGTTCGAATTGGGCAATCATCTCTTGAATATTGTCAATATAAGGCCCTACTGTGATAGCTTTTTTTAAAAAAGCTGGCTCTAAAATATTATGCCCACCAATTGGAACAAAACTACCGCCAACAGTTACAATATCTGAAGCACCATACAAATATAATAACTCACCAATACTATCAAACAGCCAAACATCAATATTTTTTATACTGAATTTATCGAAGTGAGTTGAACTTCTCTTTTGATATTGCAATTCATGATTAATAATTAAATTTTCAATGTCAGTAAATCTTTCTGGATGCCTTGGTGCAATTGCTAATGTTAAATTAGGATATTCTTTTTTAAGAGCAACAAACTCACGCACAACAATTTCTTCTTCACCTTCATGACTACTTGCCAAACACCACAATAAATTATCTTTTTTGGCTCTGATTAACTCATTTGATTTGATGGCAAAATCATCAGGCAATATTGTAATGTACTTCAAATTACCCATTACAGAAACTTTACTGGCGCCTATTGATATAAAACGTTCTTGATCTTCTTCTGTTTGCGCCATGATATGAACATTTGATAATAATTTCTGAATCGTTTTAGGTATTTTAGAATAGCCTTTTTGAGAACGCTCTGATAAACACGCGCTAATAATAAATGTTGGAATATTTTGCTGTTTACACGCATTAAATAAATTCGGCCAAATTTCAGTTTCCATAATCATGAATGCTTTAGGCTGAATTTTTTGAAAAAACCTACGCATAAAAAAACCAATATCATGCGGTAAAAAAGCAATTGAAACTCTATCACCAAAATAGCTCTCTAATTGCGCTCTACCAGTTAAGGTTGTTGTAGTGATTAAAACTTTATGATTAGGAAATTGATTCAAAATTTCTAACACCAATGGTGTCATCGCTCTCACTTCACCGAGCGAAACAGCATGCATAACGATATCATGACGTTGAGTTGCAGCTGAAAAACCTAAACGCTCAAAAAGATATCGAAAGCCTTTACCTGATTTTTTATCTTTTAAGTATCTAAAAAATAAAACCCATGGCAGGATCACCCACCACAGGATTTTATAGATCAAAAATATCATAGAAAATTATAGATTCGCTAAACCTTCATAATTCGGATAATTCATTTGCAAGATGCGTAAGCGATCATTGGCCATATCATTCAAACCTAATTCACGATAAGCTTTGACTTGAATTTCTAAAGCCTCTTGAACAGCTGGCGCACCATCGTAATTATCGATCACATATTGCGCTCTATTCGCAGCACCGACATAAGCCTTACGCTGTAAATAGAAGTTGGCAATATGAATTTCAGACTGCGCCAAAATATTACGTAAATACACAACACGTTTTGCAGAATCTTCCGCATAAACACTGTTTGGATATTTATCTAAAATCACTAAGAATGCCGCCAATGAATCGGTTAGTTGCTTTTGATCTACTTTTGAGTGATCAGGTGGCAAGAATTTGTCAATAATAGAGCGTGCTTTATCAAAGTTTACTAGCCCTTTAATATACCAAGCATATGCTGTACTTGGGTGATTTGGGTACAATTTAATGAAAGCATCTGCTTCTTGAATAGCTTCTTTATGATCTCGATTCAAGTAATAAGCATACATTTTATTTAATTTTGCTTGCTCTGCATAACTGCCCTGAGGGAAACGTGCTTCTATAACATCAAATCGCTCAATGGACTCTTTGTAGCTACCGCCGTCTAAACTATTTCTACCTTCTTGTAATAGATCACTGCCAGACATCATTCGATAACGATCTTCTTTTTTAGTAGCCGAACAACCAACAATCAACAACATTGCTGACAAAAGTACGCTACAATGCACAACAGTTTTATTCATATCTCAAATCCATGTGATTTAGTGATTTAACAGAAATTTTAACCCGCTATTATACTCAAAATTATGCAATCTACCGAAACTTTTTCATTGATTATCCCGATAACTTCCGCAGGTGGCCGCCTAGATGCAGTTTTAAGCGAACTCTTGCCTAGTTTTTCTAGAAACAAAATTCAAGATGCCATTAAAAATGGCCAAGCGACTCTCGATGGTAAAATACCGAAGATGAGAGACAAAGTCTATGGTGGTGAAAATATTTCTATCACCTTAAATCTTGAACAAGACTACCTTAATAATGCGCAAGCTGAAGATATTCCTTTAAATATCATTTATGAAGATGATGATATTTTAGTCATCAATAAACCAGCTGGCTTAGTCGTACATCCTGCGGCGGGCAATCATGATGGCACACTGTTAAATGCTTTATTGCATCATAATAAAAATGCGCATCTTTTGCCTCGCGCTGGCATTGTTCATCGTTTGGATAAAGATACTACTGGTCTTATGGTAGTTTCTAAAAATTTAGATGCTTATTACCATTTAGTGGAGCAGCTCAGCGATCACTCAATGGGCAGAATCTACCATGCAATTGCAAGCGGTGAACTGATTTCAGGACAAACCATTGATGTGCCAATTGGTCGCCATAAGAATGATAGAAAAAAAATGAGTGCTCAAGCAATTGGCAAACCCGCAATTACTCACTTCAAAGTTTTGGATCATTATCGTGGTCATACTTTAATTGAGTGCCAATTGGAAACAGGCCGCACACACCAAATCAGAGTACACATGAGTTTTATCCACCATCCTTTATTTGGTGACAGTACATATGGTTGGCGCTTGAAGTTACCTTCTAAAATTGAACCTGAACTTGCTGATGGATTACGTGCATTTAAGCGCCAAGCTCTTCATGCTAAAAAACTAGAACTAACACATCCAAAAACCGAAAAAAGAATGACATTTGAGTGCGAATATCCTGAAGATTTCAAAAAAATCATTGAGGTTTTCGAACAAGATCAAAAACAAAACGAGGATTAATCATGTCTATCGTCAAAATTGATGGCTTATCTGTTGTGCAACCAAATTGGAAAGCACCAGAGCATATCAAGGCATTTTCAACAACTCGCTTAGGTGGAAAAAGCACACATCCTTTTGACTCATTCAATTTAGGCTTAAATATAGGAGATGATCGCGAAAATGCAATTGCAAATCGCGAGCATCTTATTAAAGCATTAAAACTTCCTGAACCTCCAAGATGGGTTTCCCAAACTCACAGCACGTTAGTGCAAAACATCAGCGAGATGGAAGCAATATGCGAAGCAGATGCCACTTACACTGAAGAAAATAACCAAGTATGCGCTGTTTTGACGGCAGATTGCTTGCCTGTTTTACTCACGAATGAAGCAGGTACATTTGTTGCAGCAATTCATGCAGGTTGGCGCGGATTATTGAATGGCATTATTGAAAATACATTAGCAGCATCCGCAATGATTGATCACACAACCATTGCATGGCTAGCCCCTGCCATTTCACAAAAAGCATTTGAAGTGGGACCAGAAGTTAAAGAAGCCTTTATTGATAATGACCCAGCTTACAGCTCCTACTTCATAGACAGCAACCGACCTAATCATTTTTTTGCAGATCTTTATGGCATAGCTCGCCAAAAGCTCATGACTTTTGGATTATTGGATAGCAATATTTATGGCGGCGACTACTGCACGTACAGTGATCACCAACATTTTTACTCCTATCGAAGAGATGGTAAGGATTCAGGCAGGCAAGCCACTATTATTTGGATTGATAAATAGAGTACAAATTAGTTTTGTTACTTTTACATCACTTCACTATTTGATTAAGAATTTTTTCTTAAAACCGTGTAGAATCCACGTTATTTAACTCACAGATTTTTATTTAGAATTTTATGACAAGCACTGAATTATCTTCACCAAAAACTTTTTACATCCAAACTCAAGGCTGCCAAATGAATGAGTATGACTCAAACAAAATGGCTGATAGTCTTAAAGTTTTCTGTAAATTAGATAAAACTGATGACGTCCAAAAAGCAGACGTTATCATCTTAAATACATGCTCTATTCGTGAAAAAGCTCAGGAAAAGGTATTTTCTGAATTGGGTCGTTGGCGCGAATTAAAGGAAGCTAATCCTGATTTAGTCATTTGTGTTGGCGGCTGTGTTGCGAGCCAAGAAGGTGAATTAATTCGTAAACGCGCACCTTATGTTGACATTGTATTTGGCCCACAAACCTTGCATCGCCTACCTAAAATGTTAAATGATGTTTGGAAAGGCAATGGTGCACAAGTGGATGTCACCTTCCCTGAAATCGAAAAATTTGATCACCTACCAGAACCTCGTGCAGAAGGACCTTCAGCATTCGTTTCAATCATGGAAGGCTGTAATAAATATTGCTCATTCTGTATCGTTCCTTATACACGCGGCGAAGAAATTTCTCGCCCTGTGATGGATGTCATCGGTGAAATCTCACTCTTGGCTGATCAAGGTGTGAAAGAAGTAAATTTATTGGGTCAAAATGTTAATGATTATCAAGGCTTAATGCCAGATGATTCAATCTGCGACTTGGCTTTATTAATTGAATATGTTGCGAAAATTGATGGCATTGAACGCATCCGTTTTACCACATCACATCCAATTGCCTTCTCTGATCGCTTAATCGAAGTTTACGGCCGTGTACCTGAATTGGTTTCTCATCTACACTTACCAATTCAATCAGGCTCAGACAAGATACTGATGGCAATGAAGCGCAATCATACTGCCCTTGAATACAAATCAAAAATTCGTAAACTTCAAAAAGTTCGCCCTGACATCTCATTGTCAACAGACATCATCGTTGGCTTCCCTGGTGAAACAGCTGAAGATTTCGAAAAAACTATGGATCTAGTGAAAGAGCTTAATTACGATATGTCATTCAGCTTCATCTATTCACCAAGACCAGGCACCCCTGCATCTTCATTGCCTGATGATGTATCGATGGAAGAAAAGAAAGAACGCTTAGCGCGCTTACAAGCACAGATTACATCTCAAGTTCACGCAATATCTGCAAATATGGTTGGCACAACACAACGTATTTTAGTTGATCGCCCTTCTAAAAAAGATCCAAATGTTTTAGCAGGCCGTACAGAAAACAACCGCGTTGTGAACTTTGTTGGTCCTAAAGAATTGATTGGTCAATTCTGTGATGTAATCATCACTGAAGCATTACCAAACTCCTTGCGTGGACGTTTAGTTATATAAGTTAGATTTTAGCCCATTGATAAAAATAGAAAGGAAGAGTCATTTATGAAAATTCAACCCATTTCATATCAATTGAGTAGCGATGAAATTCAATCGATCGAAACCGATATTTTAGTAGTAAATTGTTACGAAGATGAGTTATCACCAGATGCTAAAGCTCTTGATTCCGTGATGAACGGCCAATTGCAAGAATTATTAGATTCAGGTGAAATTACAGGTAAAGTTGGTTCAATTTTCACAATTTTTAAACCACATAATTTAAAAGCACGTTATTTAGCTGTTGTTGGCTTTGGTGCACGCGCTAAAGCATCAATTGATACTTTAGGGAAAGCTGTTGAAGTTGCTGCACAATGGGCAAAAAAAACAACTGCTGAAAACATTACTTTCTCAATTTTAAGTAATTGTGGCAAAAAATCGTACAGCATTCCTAGAATCATAGAAAACATCAGTCATGCAACTTATGTATCAGATAAATACAAAAGTGTTAAATCTGATCAACAGCCACAAATTTTCACAATCAATGTGCCTGCAATGACTGATGAAGTAACAAATGCTTTCACTTATGGCTTAGCATTAGAAAAAGGTATCGACTTTTCTAAAGATTTAGGCAATGCACCATCAAATCATTTAACACCAACTGATCTATCAGATGTTGCTGATGACTTGGCTAAAAAATATGATGACTTGCATTGTAAAATTTTGACTGAAAGTGATATTAAGCGCTTAAAAATGGGGGCGATTGCTGCCGTTGCACAAGGTAGTGTTGAATCACCCAATTTCATTATCTTAGAATATCATGGTGCAAATAATCGTGATGACGCCCCAATTGTACTCGTTGGTAAAGGCGTAACATTTGACAGTGGCGGCATTTCTCTCAAGCCCGGCGCTGGCATGGATGAAATGAAATACGATATGTGTGGCGCGGCAACAGTTTTGGGTACAATGAAATCAATTGCTGAGTTAAAACTAGCAATTAACGTTGTTGCATTAATCCCTGCTGTTGAAAATATGCCATCAGGCTCTGCCATCAAACCTGGCGATGTTGTAACAAGCATGTCTGGCAAAACCATCGAAATTTTAAATACTGATGCTGAAGGTCGTTTAATTTTATGCGATGCATTAACATACGCAGAACAATACAATCCAAAAGCGGTTATTAATGTTGCAACATTAACAGGTGCCATCATTGTAGCACTGGGACATTTACCTACTGGCTTATTCTCAAATAATCAAGAATTGGCAGACCAAATCATTGAGTGCGGCAATGCAACCTCTGATCGCGTTTGGCAATTGCCAATTTGGGATGACTATCAAAGCAAATTAGATAGTCCTTTTGCTGATATTGCAAATATAAGCTCTGGCCGCGATGCTGGTTCAATTACAGCAGCATGCTTCTTGTCACGCTTTACTGAAAATTACCCATGGGCTCATTTAGATATTGCTGGCACAGCTTGGAATTCTGGTGCAAATAAAGGTGCAACTGGGCGCCCGGTGGGATTATTACTCGATTATATTTATAAACAAACAATCGCTTAATATCACTACATTGACCAAATATATTGCATTAATATTATGTGGCTATAGTAATATAGTCACAGCTTCATTTAGAACATAACTGTTAAAAATCAAGGAGAAGGTAATGACTATTCGTATCGGAATTAATGGGTTTGGCCGTATTGGTCGCTTTGTTATGCGTTTAGCATTAGAGCGTAATGATATTGAAGTTGTTGGAATTAATGACTTAATCGATGTTGATTACATGGCTTACATGTTGAAATATGACTCAACACATGGCCGCTTCAAAGGCACAGTAGAAGTTAAAGATGGTCACTTAGTTGTCAACGGTAAATCAATCCGTGTAACTGCTGAAAAAGATCCTGCTAATCTTAAGTGGAATGAAGTTAATGCTGATGTAGTTGTAGAAGGCACTGGGATTTTCTTAACTGATGAAACTGCTCGTAAACATATTACAGCGGGTGCTAAAAAAGTTGTATTAACTGGCCCATCTAAAGATGATACTCCAATGTTTGTTATGGGTGTAAACCATGAAACATACGCAGGCCAAGACATCGTTTCTAATGCTTCATGTACAACAAACTGCTTAGCACCAATCGCTAAAGTACTAAATGATAACTGGGGCATTACTGAAGGCTTAATGACTACAGTTCATGCAACAACAGCAACGCAAAAAACTGTTGATGCTCCATCATCAAAAGATTGGCGCGGTGGCCGTGGTGCATCACAAAATATCATTCCTTCTTCGACAGGTGCTGCTAAGGCTGTTGGCAAGGTGATTCCTGAGCTAAATGGCAAACTAACAGGCATGTCATTCCGTGTTCCTACTCCAGATGTGTCTGTTGTAGACTTGACAGTCAACCTAGCAAAACCTGCAACTTATGCTGAAATCTGTGAAAAAATGAAAGCAGAATCTGAAGGTAGCTTAAAAGGAATCTTGGGCTATACAGAAGATGCTGTAGTATCAACAGATTTCTTAGGTGAAACTTGTACATCAGTATTTGATGCTAAAGCAGGTATCGCACTAACAGATAAATTCGTAAAAGTGGTCGCTTGGTACGATAATGAAATCGGCTATTCCGCTAAAGTATTAGATTTAGTAGCACACATCTCTAAATAACTATATTTAGAGAGTTTAAAAAGGCGTAATTTATCATTACGCCTTTTTTATTTCATGATTTTTATAATATAAAATATTATTTTAATGATTAATTAATAATCTTATGATAATGCTATGTTCTCTCAGGTTTTTTAATGATAGTATTTAGGCTAGAATGACAAGCAGTCATAATAGATAGATCTACTATAAAAAAGGAGAACAATATATATGTATAGAAAAATTTTACTCGCTGTTGATGGATCTGAGAACTCGCTTCGTGCAACTGAAGAAGCTGCAAAGCTTGCTAAAATTGAAAGTGATGCAACGGTGGATATCCTATATGTTAATGTTCCGCCAAAAACAGCGCGCGAAATCTTACTAGAACCTTCAAAAGAAGAGCAAGAAGCTGCTAGAAAAAATAAACTACATCCCATTGAAGAGATTTTGAATAAAGCGAATGTTAATCATAAAACGACAATTTTAACAGGCGAAGCATCACCTACTATTATTCAGCATGCCAATTCAACTAATGCAGACATTATTGTTATCGGCAGCCGTGGTTTAAATGCTGTACAAAAATTCGTATTAGGCGGCGTCAGTAACGAAGTAGTACAAAAAGCTAAAATGCCTGTACTATTAGTAAAATAACCTAGATAGCAAAAACCCCTTAAGCACTAAGGGGTTTTTTAAAATCTAATTCGAATGAGCCAGAAACTCTCTAATTTCCTTTAAAGCCTTCATTTGAACTCTGCGCACTTTCTCACTAGGCATACCTAACAAATCACCAACCTCAGCATAGGTTTTCGGCACATCATCTTGCAAACCAAAACGCTCGATAATGACATTACGCGCTTCTTCGTCTAATTGCCCCAAACTTTCTTGCAAAGACTGCATTAGAGATGCTTCTTCTAACATTCCAAGAGCATTGTCTGTTTTATTCTCGCTTGATAACACACCCAATAAAGAACCATGTTCATCTGTTGTTTCCATATCCAACGACAAAATAACTTCATTTTCTAGCAAAAGCTCTTCTACTTCTTTCAGACTTTTGTCACAAGCCTCTGCAATTTCAGCGTAAGTCGGCTCTCTATTCAATTGAGCAGCAAGTGTTCTTTGTGTTTTTAAAATACGATTAATGGCTTTATGTAAATGAATGGGTAAACGTACAGCTCGACCTGTATTCATGATATCACGTTCAATGGCGTAACGAATCCACCAAACGGCATAAGTCGAAAAGCGATAATTCATTTCAGGGTCAAATTTTTCGACAGCTTGCATCAATCCAAGATTGCCTTCCGCAATCAAATCGGGTAAGGCAATATCACGTGTGTTATAACGTTTCGCAACAGCTATCACCAATCTTAAATTCGATTCAATCATTTGTTGGCGCGCTTTTTCATCGCCCTGTTGTACTAAAGCAGATAATTCTTTTTCTTCATCAGCACTTAACAACGGTGTATCTGCTAATTCACTGAAATACATACTCAAAGAATCAGATATGTCGATATTACTATGTTTCTCATAAGTCGTGATAATATTTGAAAACTCATCAGTATCATCCAACCGATCCAGCATCATGTCATTCTCACAATCATCATGCAAACCTAGCTTATTCATTTGTACCCTTAATTGATATTTATTTTAAATTACTAAAAAGATCAAAGTTTCACAACCTCATTCTATGTAACGGGGCATATAGTATAATCAATAAGATATAAGCTAAAATAAACAATTCTTATAATGGTGATTTAAATAATTCATGACAAAAATAATCATGATTCATTTTTTACAAAAAAATCTATTCTTCACATAAAAATACATTAGGTGAAATTTATTTATATTTTATTTTAAATGTAAGCTAGGCACAAAAATTCAAATACCCCAAAAACCCGATTAAAACAAGCCATGTATACCAAGGATTTTTTTCATAATAAAAAAAAATTTACATTAAAAATTTTCTAACAATAAAGGGTTTATTAATAAAAATAC
>CANRJX010000036.1 GCA_947631095.1 uncultured Wohlfahrtiimonas sp. | reverse complement strand
TATAGTCTTTATATTTTTTTAAGTTCATATCAATTTAAATCCTTAGGAACGTTCATCTATATTTATGAGAAAACAGCCATCAACATCAATTCAGTATTGATAACAACATGAATAATAGAGATGATCATTAAAATCCATATTAAAGCCAGTAATGTTTTAGCTAAATATATATAAATAATACGCTTCATTGTGTTATGAACGTAATCTTCAATCACCGCTTGTAGTCCTATTGCTGCATGGAATAATGCAACACTTACAAATGTGATCAATAATACAGTATTCAGAGGCTTATCGATCCAAGCCACAACTGTGAAATAATCTGATTTAATTAAGAATGCAAAAGAGAATGCAAACCAAAGAAATAGTACTGCTAAGATTACAGCCGCAACTTTTTGCAAAAGCCATTCTTTAGAACCAGAGTGAGAAGAACCTAGACCTTTAACGCGTCCAAGCGGGGTACGATAATTCATATGATCTCCTATGCAAAAATGCCAACTGCAAGAAGCGCAATTGTAATCACTGCCGTTGCAACGATTACCCAGTTTCCTGACTTGTTAGCTTCTTCATTACTAATGCCAATACCTGCATCCCAAAATAAATGGCGAATACCATTACAAAAGTGATATACAGTTGAAGCTACACCGAGAGCAAGAATTGGGAAAAATGCGTAATGCGTGAATACTGCTTGAATGCATGCGGTCAATGGCTGGCTAAATGGAATAGCAATAATCCAAAGTCCGATGGCGAGTAAAACAATTAAAGATGCTATGCCTGTAACACGATGCAAAAAACTCATAATGGAAGTTTTTTGTAGTTTGTAGCCTGAACCCAGCATAAAAGGTGACAGTGGCCGTTGATGCTTTTCCATACGACTCCTTGGTAAAACTTTGGTGATAAAAATTATATAAATTGCTCGTTAATATTGTTCATATTTGAACTACGAACGAACTGAAGCGCAAGCATTTTAATTAATTTCCAATATTTACTCAACTTCAATCTTAGTTGCTTCATGTAATCTTGACCTGCTATAGAAAAAATTGGAATCATTAATTACTTTTTAATTACAAATTTTTTAAAAATTAAAGGGGGGGAGGCTGTATTTCTCTGAATTAGCTAAAAAAACTACTAAGCATTCTCACCAAAATAACAATTAAAAAAATCGCAAAAATTTGACGTATACGTGGTGCGGATAGTTTATAACTTAATTTGACGCCAAAAGGTGCAGTTAAAATACTTGCAAAGGCTATGCCGATGAATGCAGGTAGATAAATATAGCCTAAAGAATACTTTGGTAAATTTTCAACGCCCCAACCATTATAAATATAGCTAATTGTGCCAAACGTTGACAAAATTACGCCAATCATTGCAGATGTTGCGATCGCTTTTCGCATTTCATAACCAAGATAAACTAATATTGGCACTGCAATTGCACCCCCTGCAATTCCTATAAAGCTTGCTAAAAAACCAATTACTATTCCTAAAATGACGAATACGTATAAAGGAAAAACGGGGTCAATATCGTTATCATTCTTGTTTTTTTTAGGCGAGAGTAGCGAGATTATTGTATAGACTAAGAAAACACAAAAAATGACTTGTAGAATAGTATTAGATAATAAATTCACAACCATACTGCCTGAAACTACACCAACAGCACTGCCAGCTCCTAAATAAGGAATTTGCTTCCATAAAATAGTCCCTCTTTTATTGTGAGACCAAGCAGAGGATGCGGTAGACATGATAATAATTGAAAAAGATGTGCCTAATGCCATTTTCATGATTATATCTGATGGGAAATTTAAAGACCCTGCCAGATAATGTATGACAGGCACGATGACTGTTCCACCACCAATACCTAAAAGGCCTGCCATAAAGCCGATAAAACAACCTGAAATAATGAAAATTAAAAAAACCAACATGCAGACCCCATATATTCGTGAATTTTGAATAAAGATTTATAGACCGTGGAAGCATAGCAAACTTGTTATGAGGATGTCTGCAAACGACACTAAAAAATGGTAATGTTACATTTTTAATAATGGTTTAAAAATATTGTGAAAAATTACGAAACTGCCCTCAAAGATGCAATAGAGAAATTGAAGCATTTAGATAATCCAAAGTTTGAAGCAGAATCTTTGCTATCTTTTGTATTGCAACGTAATCGTAGTCACATTATTGCTTTTCCAGAGAAGATTATAGATGAAGTGCTATATGCCCAATATTTAGATTTGATCAATAAACGTAGTTTAGGCATTCCGCATGCCTACTTAGTAGGTGAAAAAGAATTTTACGATTTAACTTTAAAAGTAACGCCAGCGACCTTAATCCCAAGAGCGGATACTGAGCTTTTAGTCGAAACGGCTTTATCAAAAATGGATAATAGAGCGATATATAATGTAATTGATATGGGGACAGGGAGTGGTGCAATTGCATTAACGATTAAAAAACATCGCCCACATGCAAATGTTTATGCGGTTGATCAATCTATAGATGCATTGGTGGTTGCAAAAGAGAATGCTGAACGTTTGAATTTGAGTGTTGAATTTATCCAAAGTGATTGGTTCAGTAATGTTTTTATTAAAGAGTTTGATTTAATTGTTTCAAACCCTCCTTATATTGAAAAACAAGATCAGCACTTAGTTGGTGATGGCGTTAAATATGAACCAATTTTTGCTTTGGTTGCTGAGGATGACGGGTATTCAGATCTATATCATTTGATCGAAAAATCATGGTCAGTATTAAAAGATGGTGGCTGGTTAATGATGGAACATGGCTTTGAACAAGGATCTAAATTGCGAGATGCATTTAGTACATTTGGTTATAGCAATGTTGAAACATTAAAAGATTTGGGTGGCAATGATAGAATCACAATTGGAAAAAAGCCTCTTAAATAAGAGGCTCTTCTTGTTGATTAATTACTTTTCAAGCAATTCATAATCGAGTGTTGTAGAGTCGCTACGGCGATAATACATAAATGGTGTTTCATAAGATTTAATAAATTCATTGCGTTCTTCTTCTGTGTCAAACCATCTTTCTGCGGCAAATTGATCGCCTAAAAGATGTTCTGCACTTAAAGGGCTGTTTTCTTGAAGCGTCATTTTAACGCCATATTTTTGACTCATAAAAACTCCTAAGAATATTAATTAACTAGCCACCTGTCATCGACATGAATCGAACGATTTTTGTATCATCTTCAACGAATTCATGTTTCAGTGGTTTTAAATCTATTGCGCTATGAATAGCTGATTTTATATCATCATCAGTACAATCAGGGGATCGTACTAAATCTCGAAGAGAATAACTTTCATTTTGGCCAAGGCACATATAAAGAGTTCCATCCACTGCAAGACGAATTCGATTACAGGTTTCACAGAAATGCTGTGAGATTGGTGTGATTAAACCTAATGTGAATTTGCCATCTTTTGATTTCCAATAGCGGGCAGGGCCCCCGCCACGAATTTCTGCAGATTCTATCAAGTCATATTTTTTATATGCTTCATTTAAGAAATCTGTTAGATTTTTACCGGTTGTTTTTTGTCCTGTATGACCCATTGGCATGACTTCAATCATTCGAAGAATAAAGCCATTATCAATACAGAATTTAATCATAGGTTCGATCTGGTTATCATTAATATTCAGCATTGGTACCATGTTGATTTTGATTTGGTCAAAACCAGCATCTTTGGCCGCCATAATGCCTTCATAAACTTGATTAAAGCAGTTTAAGCCAGTAATTTCTTTGATGACAGATGTGCTCATACCATCTAAGCTAATATTTAAACGATCTAAGCCTGCATTACGTAACGCAACAGCATGTTTTTTTAATTGCGTTGCATTTGTAGTCATTGAAAGATCTTCAACGCCAGGAATATTTTTGATTGATTCAACTAATTTTGGAAGATCTTTGCGTAATAGTGGTTCTCCGCCCGTTAAGCGAAAACGTTTAACGCCCAATTCAGTGAAGTTACGAATAATTCGTGTAAGTTCTTCGAAAGAAAGCCAGTTTTGTGGGACTTCAAAATCTCTGAAACCTTCAGGAATACAATACGTACAGCGCAAGTCACATTTGTCCGTAACAGAAACCCTAACGTAATCTATGGTTCTTCCAAATTGGTCCACTAACATAATTTACCTCCTAATCTCTATAAATGAAGTGATTTCACACATTCAGATAAGAGTTCTAATTTCTTCACTTGAGTATACTCTTTTCGATAAATCAAGCCGATTTTTCTCTTTGGAACAGGTGCTTTGAACGGAATACAAGAAATCAATTCTTGTAAATGATCTTGGATTAAAGCATATTTCGGCAAAACAGAAATTCCCTGTCCAGATGCCACAATGTTACGAATTGTTTCCAAAGAATAATGATGAGCATTGTTAGAGCTAATTTCAGGGCATTGCTCAACAACTTGATCTCTAAAGCAGTGACCAATATTTAAAAGTAATGGATCATACTCATGAATTGAACTTGCATCAATAGAAGATTCATTGGCTAAGGGATGATTTTTAGGAGTAATGACAAAAAATTCTTCATCATATAATTCATCCACAGCTAAAGATGGCTCATAAATAGGTAAGGCAACAATAGCAGCATCAATCTCACCGCTTTTTAACATAGGAATAATATTATCTGTAGTATTTTCATAAATATTTAATGTTAATTCAGGGGCAGATGCTTTTAATACAGGAATGACTCTAGGCAATAAATAAGGTGCAATTGTAAAAATAACCCCAAGCTTTAATTCCCCTTGTGCAGAATTCACAGATACACGTAGTTCTTTTAATTGTTGAACGATTGAAAATATTTGTTTAACTTTTGGTAAAGCTTCTTGGCCTTCTGGTGTCAAAAAAACCTCACTTGCAGAGCGTTCGAATAAAGTCACACCTAATGAGTACTCTAGATTTTTTATACCAATAGAAAGTGCGGGTTGAGAAATAAAACATTTTTGTGCTGCTCGACCAAAATGTTTTTCTTCCGCTACGGCTAAAAAATATCTAAGTTCATTCAATTTCATGTGTGTTGCTCCTGTACCAATTAATTGATTGGTTATAATTAATATAATTTGATTAATAATATCATTTTTACTCTAACAATACATGTAAATGATGTCTGTTGAGTTTTTGATATATATCATAAAAATATTTATATCGATGAATTTTAATTGTTTGAATATATTAGATAATAAAGATGCATTTTAAATGCTTTTGATAGGGTGTCTATTTTTGTAAATTTCATGTCAATTTTTTTGTGAAAAATAAACAAAAAATAAGGGGGGGTTGAGTTTTTGATAAAAAAATTGGATATATTCTATAAAAAGCGATAAAATTTATCACGGCTTTTTAGCTTAAATCAAATGAGGATAGAGATGAAACAGATTGATAGATTTAGACAGTGGTCAGCATTATATGGCGCAAATGCGATTTATGTCGAAGAAATGTACGAATCTTATTTGGCTGACCCACATTCTGTATCAGACGAGTGGGCAAGTTTTTTTAAAGATTTTAAAAATGATGAAACAATCAATGTTTCACATGCTGCGGTAAAAGAGTCATTTAAAGAACTAGCAAGAATAAAAAATCATTCTGCCGCGCAATATACTATTGATCCTGTTGCATCTGAAAAACAAGCGGCTGTATTACGATTGATTGAAGCTTATCGTATGCGTGGCCATCAATCTGCAACATTATGCCCAGTTCAAATTAGAGATAGAAAAGTTATTCCTGAGCTGTCTCCTGAATATCATGGTTTAAGCAAAAGTGATTTAGAGTCAGAGTTTAATACGGGCACATTAACGAATGTTGCTCAAATGAAATTGAAAGACATCATTACAATTTTAGAAAGAACATATACACAATCTATTGGTGCAGAATATATGCACATGACGCAAACTGAAGAGCGTACATGGATTCAAAATCAGTTAGAAAGTGTTAAGCAAAACATTAAATATTCTAAAGAAGAAAAAATAGAAACATTAAAAGAATTAATTTCTGCGGAAGGTTTAGAGCGTTATTTGCATACGCGTTATGTTGGACAAAAGCGTTTCTCACTCGAAGGAAGCGATGCATTGATTCCTTTGATGCATGAGTTGATTGACCAATCAAGCGAAGAAGGTGCTGAAGAAGTTATTATTGGTATGGCACACCGTGGTCGTTTAAATATGTTGGTTAACATTTTAGGTAAAGCGCCAAAAGATTTATTTGATGAGTTTGAAGGTAAGCGAACGGTCGAGCGTGGTGCAGGTGACGTTAAATATCACATGGGCTTCTCATCAAGTATTCAAACAAAGCATGGTGATCTTCACTTAGCATTAATGTTTAACCCATCCCATTTAGAAATTGTTAATCCGGTAACTGAAGGATCTGTTCGTGCACGTTTAGAGCGCCGCGCAGAAAATTTATCTCCGCTACCATTCGAAACAGTATTGCCTGTATTAATTCATGGTGATGCTGCATTTGCTGGTCAGGGCGTTGTAATGGAAACATTGCAGTTGTCAGAAGTTCGTGGTTATCGTTGTGGTGGTACAGTACATATTATTGTTAATAACCAAATCGGTTTTACTACTTCAAACCCATTAGATGTTCGTTCATCGGCATATAGCTCGGATGTAGCAAAGTTGATCCAAGCACCAATTTTCCATGTTAATGGTGATGATCCTGAAGCTGTCAAGTTTATTGCTGATTTAGCGATTAACTACCGTCAAAAATTCAAAAAAGATGTTGTGATTGATTTAGTGTCATATCGTCGTTTGGGTCATAATGAAGCAGATGAGCCAAGTGCAACACAACCAATGATGTATAAAAAAATCAAAGCACATAAAACGCCAGCTGCAGTTTATGCTGACCGCTTGATTTCTGAAGGTGTTATTACTGAAGCAGAATATAAGGTATTAACAAAAACATACCGTGATCGTTTAGAAGAAGGTAAACCTGTTGGTTATCCAACAATTCCTGCAATTAATGATACTTACACTAAAAAATGGGCAAAATTCTTAAAGAATTCACCAAAGTTTGGTACTGAAAATCAGAAAAATCCAAAAACTAAAGTTTCTTTGCAAGAAATTAAAAAAGTGTCTGAAGAGATGAGTGTATTGCCACAAGGTTTTACTTTACATCCACGCGTTCAAAAAATTTATGAAGATCGCATTAAAATGGCAGCGGGTGCATTGCCAGTTGATTGGGGTTTTGCAGAAAACTTAGCATACGCTACTTTATTACAAGAAGGCCATGCTGTACGTATTTCAGGACAAGATTCAGGCCGTGGTACATTCTTCCATCGTCATGCAGTATTTCATAACCAAGTAGATGGCAGTAGCTATATTCCTTTGCAACATTTAGATAAAGGTGCACGTTTTACAGTCATCGACTCTATTTTATCCGAAGCTGCTGTAATGGGGTTTGAATATGGTTATGCTGCAACTGAGCCAGATGCATTGGTAATTTGGGAAGGTCAATTTGGTGACTTCGCAAATGGGGCGCAAGTTGTAATTGATCAGTTTATCTCAGCAGGTGAAACTAAATGGATGCGTCTATGTGGTTTAGTTTTATTATTGCCACACGGTTATGAAGGACAAGGGCCTGAGCATTCATCTGCTCGTCCTGAACGCTTCTTACAAATGTGTGCTGAAAATAATATGTCAGTGGTTACACCAACAACACCAGCACAAACATTCCATTTGTTCCGTCGTCAAGTTTTACAAGAATATCGTAAGCCATTAATTTGTTTCTCTCCGAAGAGCTTATTGCGTCATAAATTGGCAGTAAACACTTTAGAAGATTTAACAGAAGGTTCATTCCAACCTATGATTCCTGAAGTTAAAGAGTTAGAAAATAAGAAAGTTGAAACGTTAGTGATATCGGTTGGTAAGATTTATTACGATTTATATGAAACTCGTGAAGCTCAAGAGTTGAATAATTTTGCTTTGGTTCGTTTAGAAGAGATTTATCCTTTCCCAGCTGCACAATTGGCTGAAATTGTTGCAACTTATCCAAATATTAAAGACATTGTATTTGTACAAGATGAACCTATTAATCAAGGTTATGCATTCTTTGTACGCGATTATCTTGATATTTACAAAACGAAGAAAACGAATGTTCGCTATGTTGCAAGAGAAGCGAGTGCATCCCCAGCTGTTGGTTATAATAGCGTTCATGTTGAACAGCAAAACCAATTAATACAGCAAGTATTTAACATCGATTTATAAAGAACCACCAAGATTTTTGAAGGAGAATCTCATGAGTATTGAAATTAAAGTTCCGGTATTACCAGAATCAGTTGCGGATGCATTATTGGCTGTATGGCATGTTAAAGAAGGCGATTTCGTTAATGAAGGCGATAACTTAGTTGACTTAGAAACAGACAAAGTAATGCTAGAAGTTCCTGCAACAGTTAGCGGAACAATTCAATCTATTAAAATTCCAGAAGGTACAAACGTCACAGCTGGTGAAATTTTAGCAGTATTAGTAGAGGGTGAAGCAGCACCAGCTGCTCCTGCTGTCGAAGCAGCGCCAGTAGCAACTGCAGAAGATGCGCATAAATTATCACCTGCTGTAAAAGTTTTAGTTGAAGAAAATAAATTGGATGTGTCTGTTATTCCTGCAACAGGTAAAGATGGCCGCCACACTAAAGAAGATATTTTGAAGTTCTTAGAAAGTGGTAAATCAGCACCGAAAGCAGCAGCGCCAGCACCAGCTAAAGCACCAGCTCCAGCAGCTCCACTTAATATTCCTGCGGGCAATCGTACAGAACAACGCGTTCCAATGACTCGTTTACGTGCGACAATTGCAGATCGTTTATTAGAAGCGAAAAACAGCACAGCGATGTTGACAACATTTAATGAAGTTAACATGAAAAATGTGATCGAATTGCGTAAAAAATACAAAGATGAGTTTGAAAAACGTCATGGCATCAAACTAGGCTTTATGTCTTTCTTTGTAAAAGCAGCGGTTGAAGCATTGAAAAAATATCCAGCAGTTAATGCATCAATTGATGGCAATGACATGATTTATCATGGTTATTTTGATATCGGCGTTGCAGTATCTTCTCCACGTGGTTTAGTTGTTCCTGTGATTCGTGATGCAGACCAAAAATCTTTGGCTGAAATCGAAAAAACAATCATGGATTTTGCAATCCGTGCGAAAGAAGGCAAATTAGGCTTAGATGATATGAGTGGTGGTACATTTACTGTAACTAATGGTGGTGTATTTGGTTCAATGTTATCTACACCAATCATTAACCCACCACAAAGTGGTATTTTGGGTATGCATAAAACTTATGATCGTCCAATTGCTGAAAATGGCCAAGTTGTGATTGCACCAATGATGTATTTAGCACATTCATATGATCATAGAATCATTGATGGTAAAGAAGCTGTAGGTTTCTTAGTTGCAATTAAAGATGCAATTGAAGATCCAACACGTTTATTGTTAGATATTTAATTATAACGATCATAATAATTTAAAGCCTCACTGATACGTGAGGCTTGTCTCTTAAGAGTGTTCTAGCTCGCATCAGATTTTAAGGAAGTCATCATGGCAAAAAAATATGACGTCATTGTAATTGGCGGTGGACCAGCAGGTTATGTTGCGGCAATTCGCGCTGCACAATTGGGTTTTAAAGTAGCATGTGTTGAAAAATGGATTACTCCTGAAGGCACACCAGCTTTGGGTGGTACTTGTTTAAATGTAGGATGTATTCCTTCAAAAGCATTATTAGAATCTTCACATCACTACTCTTATGCTAAAGAAAGCTTTAGTCAGCATGGTATTAAAGTGGGCGGCGTAGGCATTGATGTTGCACAAATGATCAATCGTAAAGATGAAATTGTTAAGCAATTAACAGGTGGTATTGCTCAATTATTTAAAGCAAATAAAATCGATTGGTTGCAAGGTGAAGGAACTTTGTTCCCTGAGCGCCTCGTAAAAGTGAAAGATCATGAAGGAAATGTTGCTGAATATCAGGCTGATAATGTTATTTTAGCTTCAGGCTCTACGCCTATTGATATTCCTGCAGCGCCATTAGATGGTAAACGTGTAATTGATTCAGCGGGCGCATTGGCGTTGACTGAAGTACCTAAACGTTTAGGTGTGATCGGCGGTGGTGTTATTGGTTTGGAAATGGCAAGTGTTTGGGCTCGTTTGGGTGCAGAAGTTGTTATTTTTGAAGCTATGGATTCATTCTTAGCAAGTGCTGATACAGCAATCGCACGTGATGCATTGCGTATTTTCACTAAGCAAGGTTTAGATGTTCGCTTAGGTGCTCGAGTTGTTTCAACAGTGACATCAAAGCGCGATGTAAAAGTCTCTTATACAGATAAAGATGGTGAACATTCTGAAAGCTTTGATTACTTGTTAGTTGCTGTAGGTCGTGCACCATATACAGCGAACTTAGTTGATCCGAGTGTTGATATTGTAATGGATGGTAGCCGTATTCATGTAGATGGTAACTGTGCAACAAATATCCCTGGAGTTTGGGCGATTGGTGACTTAGTTCGTGGTCCAATGTTAGCGCACAAAGGCTCAGAAGAAGGTGTTGCAGTTGCAGAGCGTATCGCTGGTAAATATGCATTTGTAGATTATGATTTAGTTCCATCAGTGATCTATACTAATCCTGAAATTGCTTGGGTTGGTAAAACTGAGCAAGCATGTAAGCAAGAAGGTTTAGATGTTAAAGTGGGTACATTCCCATTTGCAGCATCTGGTCGTGCTCGTGCGATGGATGCAACGGATGGTGTTGTGAAAATTATTGCTGACGCTAAATATGATAGAGTTTTAGGTGTTCATATTTTGGGTGCAAATGCATCAGAATTAATTCATGAAGCAGTTGTTGCGATGAGTTTTGGTTCTTCATCTGAAGATATTGCTCGCATTATGCATGCTCACCCAACATTGGCTGAGTCAGTTAAGGAAGCGGCATTGGCTGTTCATAAACAAGCGATTCACACTGTGAATAAAAAATAATTTCAATATTGTCTTTGATAAAAAAGCCTGCAAATTGCAGGCTTTTTTTATAGTATTTCTAATTGATGGCTAATCCCACTAAATCTATCAGTCTTCTTTTTAATTGTGTTTTTGATGATTTCAGGCTCGGCAATAACCGTTAATGTTTTCTTGGCTCGCGTTATGCCTGTATACAACAGTTCTGTCGTTAATATTTGACTAGAAAAATCCGGCAAAACAATGATGACATTATCAAACTCACTGCCTTGTGATTTATGAATAGTCATTGCAAATGCTGTTTCATATTGTGGTAGTAACTGTACAGGTATAGATCGAGGGGATTCGTTATCACTTTCAAAATAAGCAATGACTTTATTATTTTCCTTAAAAATAATTCCAATATCACCATTAAAAACGTTATTCACATAATCATTTTGTAAAATCATTATGGCCTGACCATGATAGAGCGTGTGATTATCAAGTGATTTAAATATTTGAGTGCTAATGTATTCATTAATTGCTTTTGTACCAAAATCTGAAACATTGGTTGCACATAAAATTCTCATTTGATGAAGGGCTTTAAATAGCTCAGTGATTCTTGTCTCTGTTTGACACAATTGATGATAGTTTTTGAGCAGCGCATCGATCTCGTGTAACCATTTCTTTTCAATTTTAGAATTAACAAACTTTAGTTCATTGGGAAATTTTTCGATAATTGGTTCAAATGCTAAAGCGTCTTGTTGATTAATGGCAGAAGATAGCTGTCCAATTCCAGATTTTTCAGAGAAGCGATAGCTTTTAGTCAGCAAAGTTACATTATTTAATGGGGCGTTGAGTGGCTGAAATTCATCAGAGAGTGATTCGCCGATAATTTTTTCTAGTTCATTCAATCTATTTTGATCATAGCCAATCGTTTTACATGCTTCACCCATAATTGCTCCCGCTTCGACAGAAGCTAGCTGATCTTTATCACCCAAAATAATAACTCGAATATGTTTGGGTAACGCTTGAATCAAAAGGTTAAATATATATAAATCAATCATTGATGCCTCATCAATGATGATTAAATCGGTAGGTAATGGATGATAAACATGAAATTTTGGCTTAATTTGGCTGGGGTTAAATTTTAATAAGCGGTGTAATGTCGTGCTGCTATTTGGGATTTTATCCAATAAATTTTCAAGTTGAGGATGAGTTGTTTTAAATGATGCTTTTTGTTTTTCTATGGATTCACTCAAGCGAGCAGCAGCTTTACCCGTTGGTGCAGCTAATGATATGTGCAAGTTAGGATTTTCATTCAATAAAAGTAACAATATTTTAATCACTGTCGTTGTTTTACCTGTGCCTGGTCCTCCTGAAATTATTGAAACAGGTGAAATAAGTGCATTTGCAGCGGCCAGTTTTTGACGATTGATTGAGTCTTCTTTAGGAAAGAGTTTGTGTAGTAATTCAATAGTGTTTTCAGTTGGAAAGGTATTGCAGCTTTGATTTGTATGTAAAAATTTAACAATATTTTTTTCAAAATTAAGATTTTTTGTTAAATAAATACCAACTTCAGTGATGCTAATTGGAGAGTTTTTTTGCTCGGAAATAGTCTCTAAGGTTTTGTGCCAATCTTCATTTTTATTAATATTGGCGAGTTTTTTCAGCTTTTGTGCGCACTCTTTGGCTTTATCATTTTGATAGGCATCATTTTTAGATAGCCAAAGACTAGAATCATATAAAAATCCATAAGTCATCATTGTATGTTTTAATCCATAAGCATGACTTGTGAGTAGTGCTAATAACTGTTTTTTAGGATCATCCGCAGAAACGGTTTTGGCAAAATGGCAATCAATACTTTGAAAGAAACCAGATGCTTTCGCATATTGTAATAACTCAGTCATGATTTGCTCCCATTAATTGATCCAGCTGTTCAATTTGTTTTTCTGTGGGTTTTCTAAAATAGATCCCATCACTGCCAATATCGGTCATTCCTCGTACAAAAAGATAAAAGACGCCCCCAAAATGTTCATCATAATTATAATTAGGCATACGGAATTTTAGATAGCGTGTCAGAGCTACTGAGTAAATAAGGTATTGCACATCATAATAGTTATCAAGCATTGCTGTATTAAGATTCGTATCATCATAATCTTTCGAGTGATTGCCAAGATGATTGGTTTTGTAGTCGACAATATAAAACTTACCATTGTGCATAAAAATAAGGTCGATAAAGCCTTTCATCATGCCTTGTAATGTATAAAAGTCTAACTGAGGGGAGTGTTTGGTTCCCCGATATTCTTGTAAATATTGATTAAAAATTTCAGAAGTGAGTGGTTTTTTTACTGGAAATAGAAATTCTAATTCATGGAGAGCATTCACTTGTAGTGCATCTGAAAATTGTAGATCAGGTAATAGCTCGTTTTTAAAAATTAAAGATAGCCAATCATGAATCACATCCACCCACATTTCTAAATTCTTACTGACGTCCTCAGAGAATGAGACACGGGTCATTAAGTTCGTTAGATATGCTTTGTCTAAAAGCTCTTGAGGATGATGTTTTTCAAACAAATCATGGATAAAGGTACCAACGTGAGACCCTCTAGGAAATGTGAAAATTGAAGGTTTTTGTTCTTCGATATTACTAAGTTCATCCTCTATATTCTCAGGTTCATCTGGATTATCTGTTGCAAAATAAGAATGGGGAGCATTTTTGGTTAATTGTGTAAAGCTAGAGATGTTCCATGAACGATTAATTTTACCTGTAAATTCTGCAGCACTTAAATTATCTAAATTATTGATTGGTTTGATATAAGCAATATTTTCTTGTGCATCCATCGGTAAAATTTGAATATGTCTAAATTGTTGCAATCGATTCAGCATAAAAGCTTCTTCTGGTTCAGTATTAAATAATGCCGAAAATACAGTTTGATCATTGATGTTTGTTTTATTATTCAAAAAATTTTCAGAGATCATAAATTCGCAATAGTACTTTGCACGTGTCATTGCGACATAAAATAAGCGCATATTCTCTGCGTGCTCATTTTTTAAAGCAATTTCTATGGCTTCTTTATTGTCATCGTAATCAATCGATTTTAAATTATTGTCCTTGTCTACTATATAAGGTGGTTCTGGTTTTTTGGCTTCAATCATCGATGGAATAAACGCAATCGGGAATTCAAGGCCTTTTGAACCATGAATCGTCATAATGGTAATAACATTCATTTCATTTTCTAAGCGCAAACTATTGCTCGCACCACCAAGTTCATCTTCAGATTCATTGGCGTCTGCAATTTGTTCTGTTAACCATTCAAGCAATGCTTCTTTTGTTGGTGATAATAGGCTTTGTGTTTGTAAAAGTTCACAGAGATGTCGAATATCCGTCATGATTCGATCGAAGTGATCATGATTTCTAAGCCGATGGATGCGATCATGTCGATGTAAAAATTGATCCATCATTGGGATAATGCCGAGTTTCTCCCAGTCTTTTAAGCATTGTTCTCTTTCTATTAAGAAGTCGGTGTACAGTTCATGATTAGATGTTAATTCATCATCAGATAAAAGAGTGTGAAGTTCCTCAAGTGATAATTGATAGAGTGGGGAAGCGAAAGATTGCTTCATTAGTTCTTGATTGCGGTGGTCTAGTAAACTGCTCAAGAATAATAAAATTAGCCGTGCGGCTTTGCTTTGAAATACTTTTGACTTATCTGAGAGGTAAACAGCAGGTAGATTTGCATCACGTAAAGCGCTTAGTATTATGCTTGCATCTCCTTTTCCGCGAACAAGAATTGTAATGTCTTGGTTTTGAATGTCATGTGCTTCACCATTTTTGATAATTTTGCCAGAGCTTAAAAGTTGTTGAATTCGCTTTGCTGTGTAATCAGCAGATTTGGCAATAAACTTACTTTTGTTATTTCCTTCTGCTAAAAAAGCCAGTCCAACTCCTTTTTGTCTTTGCTGATCAATCGTTAGGTAATTATCATTCGATGATTCTGGTGTATTGACTGGTTGAAATAATATTCCCTCTGTTAAGAATGCATTTGGGTTGTATGAGAATAGTTCATTAATGCCGTCTACTACAGCGGTGCTTGATCGATAGTTAGTTGTTAATGAATATTCTAGATGAGCAGATTGTTTTGCTTTTAAATAAGTATCAATATCTGCACCACGAAATTTATAAATAGATTGTTTCGGATCCCCAATCATTAGTAAGCTTTTATCATCAGTATGGCCAAATAATTGTGAGAAAATTTGGTATTGAATATCATCAGTATCTTGGAATTCATCAATCATTGCTATTTTATAGCGATCACGGATATGTTCGAGTTGTTCAGGTGTAGCTTTTTGAATGAGCTTATGTGTTTCATTGATTAGATCATCAAAGAATAAAATGCCATCTTTGGTTTTTAATTGATTAAAAATAAGATTGAATTGCTGTGCTGCAAAAGCCCAAAGAATTTCTTGTGATTTTTTTGCATCTAAAGTGCCATCGTCTCCTTGGCAGTTTAATACAGCTTGTTCAAGTTCATCTATAGAGTTTGGTGCATCTAAATACGGGGCGATTGATAAGAATTTTCCAATTTGGCTTTGAAGATTTAAAGGATTCTTATATATAGGATATGCAATTGCTGCCAATTGACTAGAAAAGTAATAGCAAATCTCACGCCAAAATTGTTTAGCAGTTTCAGTCATTAAAGTTTGATTGGAAGTTTCAAGCTTGGCATCAAATGGTAGTTGTGATTCTAGAGGGTTTTGGCTTAAAAATCGTTGGCAGAAGCTATGAATGGTAAAGATGTTTGCATCGCTCATAGATCGCTCTGCTTCCTTTAAGATAGTTCTAACATTGTTATATTGATCTTTTGGTACAATCTTTAGCACTTCTTGTATAAAAGTATCTTCTGTATGAATACCTTTAAATGCCTGCTGAACATCCATAATTCTGTCATAAATTCTTGTCCTGAGTTCTGCGGTGGCAGCTTTTGTGAATGTAACTATCAGAATTTCATTCAGTTTCAATGGAGTATTATTTTCAATACCTAATAAGTAGCGAATGACTAAGGATGTGATAGTATACGTTTTGCCTGTACCTGCAGAAGCTTCGATTAGTACTGTCTTATTAAGGGATGAATGAATTGGGTCAATAATAGGAGTAGTCATTTGAAATGTATCAACTTTTAAGTGATTATAGAATGGGCAAGTTATTTAGGTGGCAACTATATTAGATATTAGTTTATAATCGTGTAATTGAGCATACTAAGTGTATTACATTATTAAACGAATTGTAATAATGAGAAAAAATCAAAAATAAAAGGTCAGGACAAATCATGAAATTCGTTACAGTAAATATTTTGGGTACAGTTGATCGCGATACAGGTCGTGAGATTATTGTTGGCGCTGCACATCGTAGCCAGTATTCATTTGTAGCTGTTGAACACATCACATTAATTAATGTTAAAGACAAAAAAGCTTATTTGACGCTTTCTACTGGCAAAGTATTAATTTGTACATTGGGTATTCTAGCTTTGTTGAAAGACCATATTGACTAGAGCATATATTTATCAGAGAAAAGCCTATTTGTGTTAATCCAAATAGGCTTTTTTGTTTTGCTTTAGATGTATTTAAAAATTAAGTCGGTGATTTTAAGCTTAAAGTAAGTGGTTCTTGCGATTCAGCATTAAATAGAATGTTTTTTTGTATGTTTTTTTGAAAAACATTTTTAATTTATCTTGTTGTTTTTATTTGAATTATTCAGCCTGTTTTTGTGTTTTTCTTCAGTTGCTCAAAACTTACGCATAGATTTTGTTGACAGGTTGAGATTCTGGTCTATAATGAGCACCTCTTCTGAACGAG
>CANRJX010000035.1 GCA_947631095.1 uncultured Wohlfahrtiimonas sp. | reverse complement strand
CGCATTAAAGAAGTGCGTGAAATTTCGGCTGCAGAACGTGATAAACAAACTAAGATATTGGCAGCTCAAGCAAAAGCAGAAGAAGAGTTAGTAAAACAAGTTAAGCAAGCTGAAGCTGATGAAACAGCAGCAAAACATAGAGCGATAGAGATCAGTACAATTGCTCAAGCCAATTTAGATGCAGCAACAAAAGATGCAGAAGCACAAAAACGTATGGCAGAAGGTACTGAAGCTGAGCAAGCAGCAATTGGTCTAGCTGAAGCACGAGTAATGCTTGCGAAAGCAGAGGCAGAAGAGAAAGAAGGTATTGTTCAAGCGTATGTAGCGGGCGAAATGCGCATTGCAGAAGCAAAAGGTATTCAAGAAAAAGGCTCTGCAGAAGCAAAAGCAATTCAGGATAAAGGTTTGGCTGAAGCAAAAGTTGTAGAAGCTAAAGCGGCAGCTTCTGAGAAACAAGGCTTAGTTGAGGCTTCAATTATTCGTGAAAAATTACGCGCTGAAGCAGAAGGCTTAATTGAAAAATTCCAAGCGATGGGAACGATGACAGAAGATTCTCGTGCGCATGAAGAGTTTAGATTGGCATTAGAAAAAGGCTTTGAGCAAGCGATTGCATCGATTGATGCGAATAAAGAAATTGCAAGAGAACAAGCTGAAGTATTGTCTTCTGCATTGAGCAAAGCAAAACTAGAAATAGTGGGTGGTAATGATAAGTTCTTTGATAGTTTCTCGAAGGCAATTAGTGTAGGTAAAGCCATTGAAGGTTCTGTGAATCAAAGTCCTATTTTACAAACAGCATTACAAACTGTATTGAGTCGTATTAATCCTGCAATTAACGGTGAGGCTGAAAAAAGTAATCCCTTAAATAATGTAGATTTAAATGCACTGGCAACACAATTTTTAGGTTATAAAACACCCGAAAAAGATAATGACGAAGAAGAAAGTCAGCGGTAATCAATGATGTGTTAGCAAAACATAGCAAACAAATCGTTTGCTATGTTTTTTCTATATTTTTTTGAATAAAGCGATAAATATAATGTCAGAAATCGAACAAAAAGATCAAAGCCAAGAAATATTAGATAATGCAGTGGCAGAAGGCAGTGCTTACGAGATTCTAAGCCGTAGATTAAATGCTCTCAGCACTGAATTACAAGAAAAAGTTGATGTACTGAATACTGAGCGATTAGTAGAATTCGGTAAAAGTGATATGGAAGTGATTGGGCGGATTCGTATTCGTACTGAAAACAACTGTATTGCTCGAGATATTGTGCGTTTTGGTGATTGGTTATTGTTTGGTTATAACGTTTTTTTAGGGTTAAAAAAAGAAACGCACGTTGAAGATGTTTTTTCTCTGTATAAATTAGTAGAGCATGATGGTAATTATGATGTAGAAAGTGTGTCATTAGAAGGGACATTTTTAAACATCGATCGTTTTGTACAAGATTTTAATGAGCTGTATACATATTATAAAAATGCACAGCTGCTTCAATTAGTAGAAAGAGACGGAAAACTATTAGCCAGTTTTCAAATGGGTGAAAGATTAAGTGATATTCGAGTCTTCCGTTGGTCAATTTCTAGCGACAAACAAAAGATTGAATATATTGATAATCGTGGTGAACGCGATATTTCACTGCCACCGGCTTATGATTTTGAATGGATTTCGACGGATCGTGAAAATATTGTTAATGGACGTTTTCCTCACGTTAATATTTTAGATACAGTTTTTGTTGAAACGATCGGCGGTGATTTAACTGTTAAATGCGAAAACAATACAGATGATGGTTTGGGGATTTATAGCGAAGAAGTGCTCGATAAAAATCAATCCATTAATGATGCAAAAATTGAATATGCGCGCGTAGGATCATTAATTCTGCTTAAAGTATTACCATATCGTGAAGATACATGGCGATATCTTGTTTACAATACGATGACACAAAAAGTACAGCGCATTGATGCGATTGGTTTTGCGTGCATTCAGTTGCCAGAAGATCACGGAATTATATTTCCTGGTGGATATTATCTGCAAAGTGGCGAGTTTAAAACGTATGAGCATAATATGAATGGCATGCGTTTTCGTCGCATACGACGATCGCCAAATGGGGAAGATGTTTTATACATTTTTTACGATGGTAATGAAGGAAGATTGGCCCTGTTCAATTATAACATGATCGAAAGAACTTTGGCGAATCCGATTTTAGCCCAAGGTTATGCTGTATTTGAAGATGGACGCATGGTGGTATTTGAATCTGCGAATAGCGAGGCGACTCGAGTTCATCCAATGCAAATTTGGCAAACACCATTTTACAGTGACGAATATTCTGCAAAACAGCCAAACAATAACAGTTTGCTCGGTCGTATTGGTAATCCTGATTTGGTGCGTGGTATTTCGGATTTGTATCATGTTGTGCGTGAAATTCGAGATGAAAGTATTTCATCTGAACGTTATAGTTTGTTGAGTGCCAATACAAAGCAATTATTTGATCGCTATTTCTGGCTGAATGATGAAACAAACTTTCCGTTCGCAGCACTTTTACGATCGATTGCACAAACCAGTGAATTGGTCTTGGATGAATATGAAAAAGTAGAGTCCATTCGTAAGCAATCAGAAGCTGCAATGCGCGAAGCGATGAATTTTCAAAAAAATTTACTGTCACAACTCTATGCTGATGCTTGGCAAGAAACAGATGAATTTGTTGAAGCTTTACATGCAATTAATATGCAATTAGGGCGATTGGTTACGCTTCGCAGTTATCGTTACATTGATCTGCAAGAGATTGATGTAATGGAAGTACAAATGAAAACTCGCCAAACAGAAATCTCAAATGCGACGGCTGAGTTTTTAGCGGATGATCGTGCATTATTGCCATTTATAGAAAAAATTCAAAATGCTGAATCAGTGATTCAACAGGCAAATAACACAACGCAATTGCAGGCATTATTGACAGAATCAGATGAAATGTCGAATGACTTGGATATGTTGTCAAATTTGATGGCGACCTTAAAATTTGATGATGTAATTTTGCAAACAAAAATCGTAGAAGCGATTGCTGAAGTTTATGCAAAATTAAATCAAATGAAAGCTCGCACGATACAGAAGCGTAAATCATTATCTTCTGTAGAAATGGTGGCGCAGTTTGGTGCGCAATTTAAACTGTTTGGGCAGAGCGTTGCGAATGCTTTGAACCTCGTGACAACGCCTGAGCGCTGCGAAGATGAATTATCTCGTTTATTGGTTCAATTAGAAGAATTGGAGAATCAATTCAGCGAAAGCGATGAGTTTTTAGCCGACATTGTTGCAAAGCGAGAAGAGGTTTTAGAGACTTTTGAAGGGCATAAGCAACAATTATTGGAAGAACGTCAGCGCCGTGCGCAATCATTGCAAACAGCAGCCGATAGGATATTAGAGAGCATTCCACGTAGAACTGCGCGTTTTAATAACGTGACTGAGCTTAATGCGTTTTTTGTCACAGATGCTTTGGCCGTTAAAATCCGTGAGATCACTGAGAAACTGCGCGAGTTGCAAGATAATGTAAAAGCAGATGATGTTGAATCACGTTTTAAAAGTGCAAAAGATCAAGCAATCAGATCGCTGAGAGATAAATCAGAAATCTTTGAGTCCGGCGGTAATGTTATTCGTTTGGGTAAACATCGTTTTAGTGTGAACACTCAAGAGCCTGACTTGACCTTGTTGCCACGAGAAAATCATCTTTATTTACAATTAACTGGTACAGATTATCAAGAGCGTTTAGATAGCGAAATTTTGGCGCAATATCAGCCATTTTGGAATATGTCATTAGAGTCTGAGTCACCAGATGTATATCGTGGGGAATATTTAGCAAACAGCATATTGGTGGCCGCACAAGAGAATAAAGAAGGATTGTCTAAAGAGATATTAAAAACAGCGCTGACCAACATTGAGAATTTAACAAAACTAGTGAGAGATTTTGTCGCCAATCATTATAGAGATGGCTATGAAAAAGGCATTCATGATCATGATGCCGTGCAAATTTTACAAAAGCTTATTCCATTGAGTGATAGTGCTGATTTATTAAAGTTTAGTGCCTTAGCAAGAAGTCTGGCGCTACTGTATTGGAACTATATGCAGGATAATGAAGTTGCATCTTCATGGGTCGAGCGTGCTAAAACAAGTATGGATATTTATACGTTATTTAATCATAAAGATGGTTTGATAACGTTACAGGAAGAGATTGAAGTTAATTTATTGATGTTCTATGCGGAACACGCAATTCCTCATGAGGTTATCAATGTAAGACATGCAGCGGAATATTTAATGAATGTTTTGGCTAGAATACCTCAAGAATTTGTATGTAGTCGCTATGGAAAAGAACTGGCTCAAGCTCTACAAAAAAGATTAGAAGATGCCCACATGTGGCATAACTTTAATCATTCACAGCAGTCATTGGCTGAGAGATATGCTGCACGTTGGCAATTGATTGAAAATTGGTTAAAAGGTTTATGTGCATCATCAGAGTTCGGCGATAAATCACGTTATATTCCAGAAGCAATAATGTTATTAATGCTGGGCAATGATGGGCATGTAGCTCAGAGATTTAGCGAGGTAGAGCTAGAAATTGAAGTGACAAACTTATTGGGTGATCATAATAAAATTACTCATGGAAAAATGAATATTAATTTGGATGACTTTTTCAAAAAAATGAGAAGGCATCGTCTATATGTTGTACCTGAATTTAGAAAATATTTAGAATTACGCCAGACAATTTTAGCTGAACAAAGAGAGAAGCTTCGTTTAGAGGAATTTAAAGCAAAACCATTAAGTTCTTTTGTGCGCAATAAATTAATCAATGAGGTTTATCTCACAATCATTGGTGACAACTTGGCAAAACAGATGGGTACAGTAGGTGATAATAGACGAACTGATTTAATGGGATTGTTATTGCTAATTTCTCCGCCTGGTTATGGTAAAACAACACTGATGGAATATGTTGCCAATCGCTTAGGTTTGATTTTTATGAAAGTAAATGGACCAGCTTTGGGGCATGATGTTTTATCTTTAGATCCTGAGCAGGCACCGAATGCGACAGCCAAACAAGAGCTAGAAAAAGCTAATTTAGCTTTTGAAATGGGTAACAATGTGATGCTCTACATTGATGATATTCAGCATACTAACCCTGAGTTTTTACAGAAATTTATTTCATTATGTGATGGCACGCGAAGAATAGAAGGTGTTTGGAATGGTAAAACAAAAACTTATGATATGCGTGGTAAAAAATTCTGTGTTGTGATGGCAGGTAATCCATATACTGAATCGGGTGAAGTATTTAGAATTCCCGATATGTTAGCGAATCGTGCAGACATTTATAACTTGGGTGAAGTTTTAGGTGGGATGCAAGATGTATTTATCTCAAGTTATATTGAAAATGCTTTAACATCTAATGCTGTATTGGCTCCATTGGCGCTGAGAGATTTGAAGGACTTGTACCAATTAATGGATCATGCGGAAGGTAAGCCTATTAACTCTAGCGCTTTAAGCTATGACTATAGCTCTGCTGAAATTGGTGAAATTACTGCTGTATTAAAGCATTTGATGAAAATACGAGAAGTCGTTTTTAAAGTGAATCAACAATATATTATAAGTGCTGCACAATCTGATAAGTATCGCACTGAGCCACCATTTAAGTTGCAAGGCAGTTACCGCAATATGAACAAAATGGCAGAAAAAGTTTCTTCTGTGATGAATGATGCGGAAATCAATCAGTTGATCAATGATCATTATATTGGCGAAGCCCAGTTGTTAACATCTGGTGCTGAAGAAAACTTGTTAAAACTGAATGAAATTAGAAATGTTTTAACTGATAAAGAAGCTGAACGTTGGGCGCAAATTAAACGTGATTTTATGCGAAATAAATCAATGGGTGGCGATGAAACAGATACAGGAATGAAAATAGTTTCTCAATTGGCAGAGTTGGCAATGAGTGTGAAAGATTTAAACTTTGCCAATCATTTGGTATCGCTTACTGAAAGCATTCGCTTAATGGGAGATCAGAAAGATGCCGCGGATGCTGGCTTGAAAATAGCAGGTGAAATGTCGAAACTATCTGAATTGCTAATGGAAGGCAATAGTAATAAATCAGCTGCTCAAGCTTCCCTTCATATCGCATCACAGATTGCTAAGTTGAGTGAAAAATTGGAAGAGTTTAAGAAAAATGATGAGTTAATGAGTTTAAATCGTTATTCAGCAAAACAAATGGCTGACCTTGTTAAAGGGGTTGAAAGTTTGAAAGAAACTATGCAGATGAATAATCCGCAATATATTGTTCATCGATTGGATGCTCTGGTTAAAGGAGTAGAGGCGCTCGGTGGACGAAGAGAAATCAGGCTCATTAAAGATAAATAGTAAGACAGTATAAATAAAAAAGCCTAAACAGATATTTAGGCTTTTTTCTAATTGTTTTAGTTTATTTTAATATCATGCTTTATTGATATTTGTTTCTTCTGAATCATCAATTATTTCCCTAGTCATAGCTTTACCTTCAGGATCATAGTTATGTTCTAATTGGAAATTATGGATAAATTGAAGATGATTGGTGTATTGATCAACGATATCATTGCTTAAGCTTTCTTTGCTGTAGCCCATAATATCATAGCCTTGAGCGCCATTATCTAAGTGGACTTCAGCTCTAAAGTATTTTTGATAATCTGGATCAATGTCAGAGGCTTCTATCGAAGAGAAGTTAGGTTTCAAGTAATGACGCGCTTTAATGCGATACATAAAGTTATCATTTTTTCCATGTTCTACTTCAAAAATAATGTCATCATCATTGGTACGCGTAATTGTTGCTTGGATACCTTGTTTAGACAACTCGGCAGAAACTTCTTCAAAAGCAGGCTGAACAACTTCATCGATAAAACGAATCACATGATCACGTCTTGGATAAAGAACTAAGCTGCGTAGACGTTTTTGCCAACCGCCTGAAACGAGGCTTGATTGAACATTATTAATGGAATTTAGACGAATTTCTTTTTTGCCATAATCCACTCGTAAAGCTTTAAATAATCCATATAACGAAATTAATAAAATGATACTGAAAGGGAAGGCTGATGCAATTGTAGCTGTTTGTAATGCTTCTAAACCGTTGGCAGACATTAAAACAATTGCGATAACACCTGTAATTGAACCCCAGTAAATGCGTTGCCATAATGGAGTTTCTTGCTTAACAGATGAGAGCATATCCATAACAATTGCCCCTGAATCGGCACTTGTTATAAAGAATATGAAAACCATCACAATACTTAAACCTGATAAAAGTTGTGTGAATGGGAATGATTCTAAAAATACGAAAAGAGCTAATGATTTATCTGTGTTGATGGCATCCATTAATTCGACGACACCATCAGTGCGAATCATATCAATCGCAGTATTTCCAAAAATTGTCATCCATAATAGTGTGAATCCTGCTGGTACTAATAAAACACCCAATAGGAAAGCACGAATCGTACGACCACGAGAAATACGCGCAATAAACATACCAACAAAAGGAGACCAAGATAACCACCATCCCCAATATAAAATTGTCCAACCACCGATCCAATCTTTTGGATCTTTAGGCTCATAAGCATACAAGTTAAATGTTTTGTTCACGAGATCTGAAATGTAGCCACCAGTATTTTGAATGTAGGCTTGGAATAAATCGACCGTTTTTCCACCCAAGAAAAGCACTAATAACATTAATGCTAAGGCTAAATATAGGTTGGTTTCAGATAAAAATTTAATGCCTTTATCTAAGCCTAAGCTTACAGAGAGTGTGGCACATGCTGTGGCTGTGATAATGATGATGATTTTAATGCCACTAACGGATAATAATGTATTCGGAGACTCTGCATAAGAGGATAACTTGTAATTACTAAGATAATCTAAGCCCGCAAAAATTTGTTCAACACCAAATCCCAATGAAGTTGCAACACCAAATGCAGTACCGATGACAGCAAATATATCTATGGCATCGCCTATTCTGCCATAGATACGATCGCCGATTAATGGATATAAAGCAGAGCGCAGTGCTAAAGGTAATTTATGACGGAAGCAAAAATATGCCAAAATTAACCCAACGATTGCGTATATTGCCCATGCATGTAAACCCCAGTGGAAAAAGGTTAAACGCATTGCTTCTGTTGCGGCCTGAATGGTTTCTGCATCACCTACGGGCGGTGCGATATAATGCATGACTGGTTCAGCAACACCGAAGAACATTAAACCAATACCCATACCTGTAGAAAATAGCATCGCAAACCAGCTAAAGTTACTGTAAGTTGGTCTTGAATGATCTGGGCCTAAACGAATGTCACCGAATCTACTTAAAGTGATAAAAATTGCTGCACCAAGAACGATGGCAACAGAGAGTATGTAATACCATTTGAGATTATCAACAATCCATGTTTGAATTGAACCAAAAAAATCTTTGGTATTTGGTACAAAAACTGTAATTAATAACAGTACTAATATTAATAAATTCGCGCCTACGAAAACCGGTAGGTTTAGGCTGGCAAGAAGCTTGCTTTGCGTCCTTATTGTTTTCGACATAAAAATCCTTACTTTGTTTTAATTAACCCCATATTGCCGAGGTTTGTGAATATGTTTGATGAATGATAAAACAAGCAAAATTGTTTAAAATCATTTATCATGCCAAATGGCTGTCTATCTATGGATTTACTTAAGCTTACATAGTGTAGCACATTTTGGTTTTCCTCTAAAGTCAGAGATTGTCTCTATTGTCATCATGTTTTTAAATAAATTATCTATCTACGCTTAAAATATGAAAAAAATTATAAAACAAATGTTTGTATTATTCAGTGTGACTGTTATTGTCTTTACAATGGCAAATGCGCAGTTAACATTTAATGCCATAGAAAAGATGAATCAACCTTTTTCGTTTAAACAACAAAGTGTTATTGCGCGATTAATGGTGACGCAGCAACAGCAAATTAATGATGGGCAATTAAACGAATTTGAGTCTCGCTGTATTTCCAGTAATATTATCGTGATGTTTGGTGATGATAATGCTGAACGCTTCGTAGGTATTGCAGAAAAAGCTTATGCGCATCAAATTGAGTCTCTTTCTATTGAAGAGATTGATTTTATGCAAACGATTAACGACAAATATCTTACTGCTTTGGCGATTATTGCAGAAGAGTGTAGTCAAGAAACCCCAAAAGAAGAAAATGAGTAATTTAATTCATCGCTTTCATGCGACAAAATTTTTAACAAGTGCTAATCAATTAAATCAATTGCCTGAGCCTAAAGGTCATGAAGTTGCGTTTGCAGGTCGTTCTAATGCTGGTAAATCAAGTGCTTTGAATGCCTTGACTTCACAATCCACATTGGCAAGAACCAGTAAAACGCCAGGGCGTACTCAATTGATTAATTACTTTGAAGTTGATCCTAATAATTTTTTAGTGGATTTACCGGGTTATGGATATGCAAAAGTACCTGAACGCATTCGTTTGCATTGGCAAGGGATTATTCAAGGATACTTTGAAACCCGTAAAAATTTATCAGGACTGATCATGATGATGGATGTTCGTCATCCATTAACAGCATTAGATGTACAAATGTTACGTTGGTGTGAATCACAAGAGTTGCGAACACATATTTTATTAACGAAAGCAGATAAGCTGAAACGAGGCCCTGCAAAAACATCGCTTTTTAAAGTAGAAGAAGCATTGAAAGAATTTGCTATGCCTGCAACCGTACAGTTATTTTCTGCAACTGATCACACGATTGGTTTGCAAGATGCTTTGAAATTATTGAATGAATGGTTACCACGTGAATAAAAGAAATT
The DNA here is from genome assembly GCA_947631095.1 of uncultured Wohlfahrtiimonas sp. Classification (GTDB taxonomy): domain Bacteria; phylum Pseudomonadota; class Gammaproteobacteria; order Cardiobacteriales; family Wohlfahrtiimonadaceae; genus Wohlfahrtiimonas. Next base: position 7,151 of record CANRJX010000035.1, on the reverse strand, counting down.
GTGCACTGATTGCAGATATTGGTGCAACACATAGTCGTGTGGCTAGAGTTTATTTAGATAATTTGAACGAGTATGAGTTTGTTGATGTTTTTAAATCAGGCGATTTTAATGGGCCTGATGAAATCGTTCATGCATATTGTCAAAAATATCAAATTGAATGCCCTGATTTAATATTGTTGGCAATTGCAGCACCAGTAGATTTAGATGAAATTTGCTTTGTAAATAATCATTGGACTTTCAAATTGAGTGATATAAAAAATAAACTTTTTCCTGCAAAAGTTTATTTTTACAACGATGTTGAAATGTTGGGTTTTGCATTGCCTCATTTACCTAAGGCATCTTTTGTGCAAATTGGTGGAGGAGAATCATCAGAATTTTCTCCGAAGTTAGCACTTTCGCTAGGGTCTGGCATTGGTACAAGTTTAACGGTCTTTAATCATGATTGGTTTGTTATACCATCGGAAGGTGGTCATTCAAATATGATGATTGAAGATGAGTTTATGAAAGATTTTTGGAGTTTTTTAAAAACTCAAGGTAAAGATGAAATTATCGTTGAAGATTTTATTGCAGGCAAAAAAGGCATACCTCAGTTAATTAGTTTTATGAGTGATTATTTCAAATTATCTTCACCGACGACAGATCCTGTAGAATTGCTTGAGCAGTTAATCAGCAAAAAAGATACATTTGCTGTGCAACTCTTTGCTAGATATTGTGATATTATTGGCACCGTAACTAAAAACTACACTTTAATTACGGGAGCAAAGTCTGTTTATCTCGCCGGTGGTATTATTCCTAAGTTTTTAGAGTTTTTTGCACAATCAGACTTCCGTTCATCATTTGAAGAAAGTCCATCTGTAGGAAAATTACTCAAAAAAATACCGACATTTGTGGTAACTGATCCGTATCCCGCTTTAATTGGATTAACTCGAAAAGTTGCTTATATGAAGGAGACAAAAGAGTGATTTCACATATTAAAAGCCACCGTGACAAACTAAGAAAATCAGAAAAATTAGTCGCAGACTGGATAATGGGTCACCCAAATGATGCAGCTTCCTTATCGATTGGCATGTTAGCAAAGACCGTAGGTGTTTCTGAGCCAACAGTTATTAGATTCTGTCGAGCACTAGGGTTTGATGGGTATCATGTATTTAAACAAGAATTATCTGAAGCCTTGAATGCAGGTGTTCCATTTATTCACAGTAATGTTTCTGAGTCAGATAATACTCGAGATATTATTAATAAAGTCATTACACAAGCATCTGCTGCTTTATTGCGTACAAAAGAGTCTGTATCTGCAAAGGCGATTGAGCAGGCTGTTAAAATTTTATTGAAATCCTCTAAAGTATTATGCATTGGTCATGGTGCATCAAACGTTGTAGCGCTGGATATCCAACAAAAGTTATTGCGTGTTGGTATTACAGTTTCTGTATTCAGTGATCATCATGTTCATTCTTTAGCTGCATCTTTGATGAGTAAAAAAGATGTTTTGATTGCTGTTTCACACACGGGTAGAAGCCAGGACATTTTAGATTCTGTTTCATTTGCGAAAGATTGTGGTGCATCAGTGATTTCTTTTACCAGCAAAGACTCGCCATTAGGGCAAGCTTCTGATGTTGTTTTAGAATCAGGTGCAACAGAAGATACTAAAGAGTATATTCCTATGATTTCACGTTTAGCAGATTTGGCGATTGTAGACGTATTATTAGTGACATTAGCATTGAAAAGAGGCTCATCATTTATCGAAGAAATGAGTCGATCTAAAGCAATCATTGAATCTAAACGAGTACGTGACAGCAAACAATGATTGAAGAAAAAAATATAGTGCTATCTATTGCATATGATGGTACAAATTTTAAAGGGTGGCAGGCACAAAAAGTGCCGCCAGTCCGATCTGTAGAAGGTGTATTAGTGCCTGCGATTGAAAAAGTTGCTAATCACACCATTAATTTAATGTGCGCCGGCAGAACAGATGCGGGTGTTCATGCAAGAAATCAGACTGTAAATTTTATTACCAATGTTGATCGCTCTGAATATTCTTGGATTCGGGGCATTAATACTTATTTACCTGATGATTGTGCTGTTGTAGCTGTTCATAAAGCCCCCTTAGATTTTCATTCGCGATATAGTGCCAAAGGCAGACATTATCAGTATGTAATTTGTAATCAGCCTTTTAAACCTGTCATGAGTCGTTTGTATGCAACGCATATTAATTATCCATTAAACATCGAAATGATGCAGTTGGCTGCAAATCATTTAATTGGTGAACATGATTTCAATGCTTTTCGTTCCAGTGAATGCCAAGCACCAACGTCTATTAGAGAAATATTTTCCATTAATGTGCATCAGCAAGATGAATATATTTATATAGATGTTCATGGCAATGCATTTTTACATCATATGGTTAGAAATATTGTCGGTGTTTTGCTGAAAGTCGGTAGTGGAAAAGCAGATGTGTCATATTCTAAGATGGTTTTGGAAAGTTTAGATCGTAAACAAGCAGCGATTACAGCACCTGCTCAAGGCTTGTTTTTAGATAAAGTCGATTATGATTTCTCATTGTTTGAAAAGCTTAAATAATAGTTACATATAACCCATCATATATAAAATCAACAAAGACACAATTGATAGCATTACCCAGCAAATAGCGCCCATTAAAATAGGTTTAATGCCATTTTTGATGAGTGCTTGTATGTTTGTATTCAATCCTATACCAGCTAGTGCAACAATAATTAAAAATTTGCCTGTTTGAGCTAAAAAGCTAGTGAAAGATATGGGTAAGAATTCTAGTGAGTTTATAATTGCAGTGATTATGAAGCCAATAATAAAATAAGGTACGGCATTGAGTAACTTAAATTGGTAGCTGCTATCTGTCGAACGATATTTTGCCATATAGATTGATAATGCAAATGTAATAGGAATGATCATTAAGGTTCTAGTTAATTTAACGATTGTTGCGAGTGCACCTGATTCATCGCTATAAGAATAAGCGGCAGCCAAAACTGATGAAGTATCATTGATCGCAGTTCCAGCCCAGATCCCAAAAGCTTTATCATTCAAATTTAATAAATGTCCAAGTGCAGGGAATATAAAGACAGCAAGGATGTTAAATAAAAATATTGTGGCAATTGCATAGGAGATTTCTTGGCTTTTAGCTTGTATTACAGGTGCAGTTGCTGCAATTGCCGAGCCACCACAAATACCCGTTCCAACGCCAATTAATGTACCTGTAATGAAATCTATTTTGAGCATTTTTGCAATGATCCACGCGGTTAAGAAAGTTGCAAGTAGTGTGAAAATCATGATCCATAGAGAGCTCATGCCTACAGCCATTACATCCCTGATATTCATTTCAAAACCTAAAAGGATAATTGAGTATTGCAATATTTTTTTACCTGCAAATACTGAACCAATATTAATTATTTGTGCTTGCTTAGAAAATAGAGCGCCAATCAAAATACCAAAAGTAATGCCAAAAATAGGGCCACCAATGATTGGAAAAATTTTGCCTAAGTAAAAAGAAAATATTGCAATGACCAAACAAAAAGTGATTCCAGCGATAAAGCGCTTATTTTTCATGAGTGTTTGTTTCTTCTTCAGGTAATATTTGATAAAAAGTTTCATCTTCTTGAATAAGACCTAATTTATATCGTGCAAGTTCTTCTTGAGCGTTTATGTCATTTTTTAAACTTGTGATCGCAACTTCTAGGTTGTTGTTTCTTTCTTCTAGTTTTTGATTGTTTGCTTTAAGTTCTGCAATTTTAGCTTCTAAGTCAGAGATTGCATGTACCCCTTTTTCCTCATTGAACCATAGGTTATAACTGATAAAGAAGATTAAGCCAGCAATAAAAGCTAAAAAAACATGTAGCCATTTCATAAATTTTTTCCTATCGGGTACACGAAGTACAAATATTTTGCGATAATAACTATTTTATCTATTTCTAGAATAATATAGTAGAACTTTATGAATCCATCGATTATTCACAAATTAGATCAGCTTGTTGAAAGACACCACGAAGTAGGTGTCTTGCTTTCTGAGCCTGATATTATTACTGATCAAAACAAATTTCGCGAGCTTTCTCAAGAATATGCTCAATTATCACCTGTTGTTGAAGAATTTACAGCATGGAAAACCAATCAATTTAATTTAACTGAAGCAAAAGATATGCTAGAAAGTGGCGATGCTGAGTTAAAGGAAATGGCAAGGGAAGAGTTGCCATTATTGCAAGAACAACAAGAACTTTTAGAAAAAAATCTCCAAATTTTATTACTGCCTAAAGATCCGAATGATGATAGCAATATCTTCTTGGAAGTTAGAGCAGGAACAGGTGGCGATGAGGCTGCAATTTTTGCGGGTGACTTATTTAATATGTACGCTCGTTATGCTGAAAGTCGTCGTTGGCAAGTTGAAATCATTTCAGAAAACCGTGGTGAACATGGTGGTTTTAAAGAGATTATTGCTCGCGTCATTGGTCATGGTGCGTACTCTCGCTTAAAATTTGAATCTGGTGCACATCGTGTTCAACGTGTGCCTGAAACTGAATCTCAAGGTCGTGTTCACACTTCAGCTGCAACTGTAGCAATATTGCCAGAAGTGCCTGAAACAGAAGTTGTGAATATTAACCCGGCTGATTTGAAGGTTGATACTTTTAGAGCATCAGGTGCGGGTGGTCAGCATGTTAACAAAACTGACTCAGCGATTCGTATTACACATTTACCAACAGGGACAGTGGTAGAATGTCAAGATGAGCGTTCACAGCATAAAAATCGTGCGAGAGCGATGAGCTTATTGGCTGCGCGTTTATTAGAAGCAGAGCGTGAGAAAGAGCAAAAAGCCATGAGTGACAGTCGTCGTAGTTTAGTTGGTTCTGGTGATCGTTCTGAGCGTATTCGTACATATAACTATCCGCAAGGACGTATTACGGATCACCGCATCAATTTGACACTTTATAAGCTTGATGATGTGGTGGGTGGAGATGTGGATCAGGTTATTGAGCCCTTGATTCAAGAGCATCAAGCAGATATGCTGGCTTCATTAAGCGATCAACCATAATGAATGATATAAACCGCCTTTGTGCGGTTTTATTACTTTTACGATTAAATATTTTAGGTGTTTGAATTGGAGGCTAGGATATATTTTGATGATGCGAGCACATTTCAAGGTTTTAGCTACAACAGATATCCATGCGCATGTCACAAATTATGATTATTATCGTGATGAAATCCTCGCTGATATAGGTTTGATTGGATTATCTAATATTATTCATGAAATACGTTCAAAGTACCCAAATACGCTGTTAATTGACAATGGTGACTTCTTGCAAGGAAATCCTATTGGCAATTATTTGCGTGATTACTCACTCAAAAATATGCATCCCATAGTAAGTATCATGAATGAACTGCAGTATGATGCAGGCACATTGGGAAATCATGAATTTGATTTTGGCATCACTTTTTTAGAAAAAATGATTCATGATCTGAATTATCCAATTGTTAATGCGAATATTGTGGATGATCAAAATAATCCTTGGATTCAGCCATATGTGATTTTAGAACGAGAAATTACAACAGATGATTCAGAAAAAACTGAGATAAAAATCGGCATTATTGGTGCGTTGCCGCCACAAGTAATGATGTGGAATCATAAGGTCTTTGAGGATTATGCTAATGTATCTAAGCGCCTTCATGTAAATGATATTGTGGATTCTATTAAAGAGAATCTACCGAAAATGAGAGATGAAGGTGCTGATATTATCATTGTCTTAGCGCATTCAGGTTTTTCAAATAGACCATATGAAAAAGGTGCTGAAAATATTATTCAATTTTTAGCTGACATAGATGGGATTGATGCAATAGTCGCAGGCCACGCGCATAATATTTTTCCTGATGATTGCCATTTTTTTAACAAGCCAATTATTATGGCAGGTTCATTTGCGCAATATTTGGGTGTTTTTGATTTCAATTTAGAGTGGGATGGTCAAAAATGGTTGGTGAAAAATGTCGAAACTTCTGTTGTAGAAAATCAAAATAATGATCAATTTGAAAATGAACTTTTTCAGTTAATTAAGCCAGCCCATGAATTAGCAATGCAGCGAATGAATGAGCCGATTGTGCAAAATAAAACACTTTTTTCGAGTGCTTTATCATTGGTGCGAGATGATGCTTGTATTCAATTAATTGCAGATGCACAAGCATGGTATGCGAAAAAAATGATTGAGCAATTATGCTGTAGTCAATATATGAATATACCTTTGCTAACTGCTGTGCCTGCATTTAAAGTTGGTGGTCGTAAAAATTCACCTTATGATTTTACTTGGATTGACGATCAGATTTTTACATTTAAAAATATCGCAGATTTATATCCATTTAATAATCAGTTGGCAGTGATTGAGATTAATGGGGATGAGCTCAAAGAGTGGTTAGAATGTGCTAATAGCATCTATTTTCAGTTAAGTGAGCAGGATGTGGGGCAACAGTATTTGATTAATTGGCAAAATCATCGTGGTTATAATCGAGATGTTATTAAGGGAGATCTTGAATATATCGTCGATGCAAGGTTTCCAAGGCGATACAATGGTGATTGTTTGCTGATTAATAATGATAGCGAACGAATTTATGGCCTTTTATATCAAGGGAAGGCTGTACAACCTTCAGATAAATTTTTAATGGCCACTAATCAGTATCGTGCTTATTCAGGAAAATTTCCGGGTAGTGGAGAAGAGAAGGTGATTACTTTATCTTCGGAGGAGATTCCTGAAATTATTCAGCAATATCTTTATCACTTGATAGCAGACAAAGGTGAAATTGATATTATAGCCAATAATAATTGGCGCTTAGAATTGGGCGAAGCTAAAAATATCATTTATGAAACATCTCCACTCAATCAAAGCATTCAATACATTTTGAAAAATTTATCAAATATAAGATTTACCAATCAGTACGATGCTCAAGGATTTGCATTATTTAAGCTCAATTAATTAATTATGTGAAATTTTATCCTATACTCATATTCTGAAGATATTTAATTGATATTTGTGATCGAAAAATGATCAGTTTTTCTTTTTTTATATTGCTCTTGTATTTTTATTAATAAACCCTTTATTGTTAGAAAATTTTTAATGTAAATTTTTTTTTATTATGAAAAAAATCCTTGG
>CANRJX010000034.1 GCA_947631095.1 uncultured Wohlfahrtiimonas sp. | reverse complement strand
GGCGATCTTTGGATTGCTTGCCTTTATGATTTTTAATAAATGGCAGACAGCAAACTTACCCAAAGCACCTCAGGCAGTAGAAACTGCACAAATTTCTCAAGGATTACCTTCTGCAAATGATGGTTCTGTTCCGACAGTTAATTCACCAAATGCGGTGATACCGAATAATGTTGCAACGGGTGCTAAAACAGTCACAGTAGAAACTGATGTTTACTCTATTAACATCACATTATCTGGTGGTGATATTACAGATGTAAAATTGTTGAATTACTCTGAAAGTTTAGAAAAGAAAGATGTGCCTTTTGCATTGCTTTCTTCTGATCCTGCAAGATTATTTGTCAGCCAAACAGGATTGATTGGTGCGCCAGGTAGTGCAAGCTTCTCACACACTGAAACAGTATTTAATGCAGAAAAAGAGCATTATAAGTTAGCAGATGGTGAAGATACTTTACTTGTACCAATGACATATACAGATCCTGCGACAGGTTCTACGCTAACAAAAATTTATGAATTTAATCGTGGCAGTTATGATATTGGCTTCACGCAGCAAATTACCAATAACTCATCAGAGCCTTGGGTTGGTTTAAACTATTTGCAGTTGCTTCAAAAAGACCCTAAAGCAAGCGGCCATTTAATGGGTGCATCAAGCTATACTGGTCCTGTTTTTTCAATGGGCGAAGAAACTTATAAAAAAGTTCCTTTTGATAAGTTGATTGAAAAAGCTCCTGCAATTACACAATCAGGTGAGCGTGGTTGGATTGCGATGATCCAACAATATTTTACTTCAGCATGGTTATCTCTAGATCCTGCGGCACATACTGTTGAAGTTGCAAAGTTGCCTGGTGATTTGGCAATGATTCGCATGATGGATAGTAAAACAGTGACTGTTCCACAAGGTGCGACTCACGAGTTTAAAAATAATTTATATACTGGTCCGAAAATTAAGAAAGATTTGATTGCTGCGGGCGAGTATAAAGAAGCTGATGGTAGTGAAGGTAATGTTAAGCTTGAACTAACATTAGACTATGGTTGGTTTAGCCCAATTTCTGCGGGAATGTTATGGGTGTTAGAATTTTGGCATGGCCTTGTTGGTAACTGGGGTTGGGCAATTATATTGTTAACTGTGACGGTTAAGTTAATACTGTATCCTTTGTCTGAAAAAGGTTATCGCTCAATGGCTAAGATGCGTCATTTAGCGCCTGAAATGCAGCGTTTAAAAGAGTTGTATGGCAGTGATAAGCATAAGATTGGTCAAGAAACAATTGCACTTTATCGTAAAGAAAAAGTTAACCCAATGGGTGGTTGTTGGCCTATGTTGATTCAGATTCCGATTTTTATCGCATTGTTCTGGATGTTACAAGAAAGTGTTCAGTTACGCCAAGCACCTTGGATTCTTTGGATTCACGACTTAGCGATTATGGATCCTTACTTTATTTTACCGATCATTATGTGTGGCACGATGTTTGTTCAACAAATGTTTAATCCACCGCCACCAGATCCAATGCAAGCAAAAATCATGAAATTTATGCCTTTAGTGTTTGGTTTCATGTTCTTGTGGTTTGCATCAGGTATCGTTTTATACTGGATCGTGAACAACTTGCTAACTATTTTACAGCAGTGGATCATCAATCTTCGTATTGAAGCTGCACAAAAGAAAACAGCTTAATTCTTTAAGCGTATTTAAATAGAAATCTCCTATAATGGTAAACGTTGTAGGAGATTTTTTACATGAGGAAATTATGAAAGAGACAACAATTGCTGCGATTGCATCAGGGACTTCTATTGGTGGCGTTGGCATTATTCGTTTATCAGGGCCAGAAAGTTATGCAATTGCACAGCAAATGTGTCATAAAGAATCTTTGATTGCGAGGCATGCTACATTCACTCAGTTTTATAGTTCAGCAGATGAAGTGATGGATGAAGGTATTGTTATCTACTTTAAAGGCCCAAATTCATTCACTGGTGAAGATTGTGTTGAGTTACAGGGGCATGGTGGTTTAGTTGTCTTGAATCGTCTATTAAGACGTTCTTATGAGCTAGGTGCTTTACCTGCAAAAGCTGGTGAGTTTACAGAGCGCGCTTTCTTGAATGGTAAATTAGATTTAGTTCAAGCAGAAGCAATTCATGACTTGATTATGAGCCAAAGTGAAGCACAGGCAAAAGCTGCAATGAACTCATTATCAGGCCAGTTTTCTGCTAAAACGAGTAAAATTAGTGAAGCATTGATACATTTGCGTGTATATGTTGAGGCTTCAATTGATTTTAGCGAAGAAGATATTGATTTTATTTCAGATGGCAATGTACTGGCTCGTTTAGAAGCTGTAGAGAATGATATTCAAGCTTTGTTGCAAAGTGCAAATCAAGGAAAACTATTAACAGATGGTTTGACAGTGGTGTTGGCAGGAAAACCGAATGCAGGAAAGTCTAGTATTTTGAATGCATTGTCAGGCGAAGAAAGTGCAATTGTTACAGATATTGCGGGAACAACTCGTGATACCTTGAAAGAAAGTGTCATTATCCATGGCTTGCCGTTAAATATTATTGATACAGCAGGCTTGCGTGAAACGACTGATATCATCGAGCAAGAGGGTATTCGTAGAACGCGAGAAGCAATGAAAAAAGCAGATTTGATCCTTTGGATACATGACGATCAAGATCAAGATAATGACAAGGATGAGTTGCTTGAGTCACTCAATATTCCTGTTTTGCATGTTAGAAATAAAGTGGATTTAACGGGTAAGCCAGTAGGGCAAGTTGATAATGTTATTTCGCTATCTGCAAAGCAGAGTTTAGGCGTAGATTTATTAAAAAATGCCATTGTTGAAGTTGTACAATTTCAACCAAATCAAGGTACTTTTAGTGCAAGAGAGAGACATTTGCTCGCACTTAAAGATAGTTTAGAGCATTTAGCAGTTGCGAAAAAATTGTTGCAAGAGGGGCATAGTATTGATTTGGTTGCTGAGGAAATACGCTTGGCACAAGATGACATTGGTTTAATTACAGGTCGTTTTACAACAGATGAGTTACTAGGGCAGATATTTTCTAGTTTTTGTATTGGTAAATAGTTTAAAATTTGACTACTAATCGACAACTTTATCTATGGTCATGATTGTTCAAATTTTTTTGAGAAAAAAAATGATTGGAGTATTATAGTTGCGGTTGTGTAGCTGAGACTCATCAAGTGTGCGGGTGAGATCATTAAAAAAATGGAACGGGATATGAAAAAATTTGATGTGTTAATCATAGGTGGTGGCGTTTCAGGTACGTCACTTTTGTATCAATTGTGTCGTTTTACAGACCTTAAAACAGTTGGTCTGATGGAGCAGTATAGTGAGATTGCTTCTGTTAACTCACAAAGCTTTAATAATAGCCAGACTATTCATAAAGGCGATATTGAAACTAACTATACGTACGAAAAGGCAGAGGCAACTAAGCGTACGGGTAATATGATTGTCAACTACGTCACTAAATTAAGTCCTGAAGAGCGTGATGGTATTGTGGCGAAATACCCTAAAATGGTTTTAGGTGTGGGTAAAAACGAATGCGATGGTTTGCGTGCTCGTTATGAAGAATTTAAGTCGCTTTTCCCAAATTTAAAGGCATTAGATCGCGAAGGGATTCGTGAGATTGAACCTAAAATTGTTGAAGGTCGTGCTGAAGATGAAGAGATTTTTGCCTTAGCCGCAACGGATGAATATGTTGCATGTAATTACCGTGCATTATCAGAATCTTTTGTGAAACAGGCTAAAATTGCTGCTGATGAGCGCGATGCTGATTGCGATATTATGATGTCAACAAAAGTTTCAGACATTAAAAAAGTTGGTGATGTATTTCAAGTGCATACAAATAACCCAAAAATTGGTGTTGTAGAAGCTAAATATGTTGTTGTTTCTGCTTGTGGGCACTCGCTCTTATTTGCTCATAAAATGGGTTATGGTTTAGATTTAGCATGTTTGCCAATGGGTGGTTCTTATTACTTCACTCCAGAAGTTTTGCAAGGTAAGGTTTATACCGTTCAAAATCCTAACTTGCCATTTGCTGCTGTTCATGGTGATCCTGATATTGCTGTTCCTGGCAAAACTCGTTTTGGACCAACAGCAATTGCATTGCCAGTTTTAGAGCGTCGTAATATTAAAACATTTTTTGATTTCTGGAAGGTGTTTAGCCTTGCGCCAAGTACGTTGTCAGCGCTATGGAAATTAATGAAAGTTAAAGATATTCGTAAATATACATTAACGAATTTTTTATATGAAATTCCTTATATTCGTGAGCGTTTGTTCTTAAAAGAAATGAAAAAAATCATTCCATCTTTGACGATTGAAGATGTTAAGTTTGCAAGAGGATTTGGTGGGATTCGTCCACAAGTGATTGACAAAAATCAGCGCAAATTAATCATGGGTGAGGCTAAGATTAATCCAGGTAACGGTATTGTGTTTAACATGACGCCATCTCCAGGTGGAACATCATGTTTAGGTAATGCTGAAAAAGATATGTATTTGATTGCTAACTTTTTGAAATGTAACATTAATAAAGAAGCATTTGATGAAATATTACTGAGTGGTGAAGTTGATTTGTTGACAATTTCACGTCCTGATGAAGAGTCGCTCGTTGAAATTTAGAAGTAGCAGTAACAATTAGTCGAATTAAAAACCCATCTCTAATAAAGATGGGTTTTTTTTGATCTGATACAATTTTTTTATATTAATATAAATTAATAAAACTAAACATTTTCATTTTGAAAACATAGTATTAAAAGAAACTATTATTGGTATGATTAATCATTATGAGGTTTTAATAATAAATTTATTATGGTGTGTGCTTCAATTATTAAATAAAATAACACCATAATTATAAAAATTACGAGGCAATAAATTATTATGAATAATAAATTATTAATATTGAGTGCAATATTGTTGGGTAGTACCGTAGGCAATAATGCTTTTACACAAACTAATAAGTTTCAACCGTCATTATCACCAATATTTAATATCCCACAACCTAAACCGAATATTCATATGATTTTGGATGATTCTGCATCAATGCGGAATGAAGATATTTTCATGCCTGAGCATGCCTATGGATTTGGTCTTCCTGTATGTGATGTTTCTGGCATAGATAGAAGCTTATGGAGAGAGGATAGGTTAAGATTAAACGAATATGACCCATTTATTGATGGCAATAGATATGTGCCTTGGGATAATGATAAAGCTATAGGTGGTTTAATTAACGGTAAAAAAAAGCCACCTAGAATTAATGACTGTAAAAAAGTTGCTCGAACAGAAGCATTAGATCATTCATTCAAAGAATCAATGTCTAAGTATAAAGAGAGTGCTTATCTAGGTGTTTCATTTTTATGGCAAGTAAATGATGATGTTGAAAGTATTCTAGATAAAGGCTATGGTTTAATTAAATTGCCGATAGATGATTACTCGCAATTATCAGAAGAAAGATTTGAGAAGGAGGTTATTAATCCAGTTTCTAATTTAATTAAAAAATCACCGGGTGATACACCATTATATCCTGCTGTTTATGAAGCTTTAAAAATGTTTAGAGGGCAACCAGTGACGGCTTTTGGTGTTAATCATAAATTTACCCAATTTCCGAGGGTGGGTGAAAGTAAAAAGGAATTCGAAGGAAAAGAATATTATGAATACGTAATGCATCAAACACCATTAAGATACCGTTGTCAGGAAAATCATTTAATAGTAATGACGGATGGTGAACCTAATGATTATAAGGTATGGGGGATTGGGTTGAAAGATGGATTAGTAACGCACCCAACTACATCACGAGATTTATATATTAATGGTGTTAATCAATCAACATTTACTGATGAAATTACAGGTAAAAAAATAGGTGAGTTAACATCTCAACTAGATCTTAGAAATGCATTTAAACCTATCAATATAAATGGTAAATGGTCAATAAAAACAAAAGATGATGCTGGTAAAGATTGGAATGATACATTTTCTACACCAATGCCTTTAGTTACACATACTGTCAGTTTATTTGTTGATCCTTTGGCTCAGTTGTATCTTGATATGACAAAACCGACGAATGGATTGAATTTAGGATTTGCCGAAGGAGAAGGTGATGCAGAAGATTTAATGCATGCTTTTGACGCGATCTTTGCATCTATAATAAAAAACTCCAGTAGTACTTTGTCGGTAGTAGATCGCAATACTTCAAATGTTTTAGAAGGCAGACCAGAGATTGTGAATGGTGTTGTGGATATGTCAACAGTAGGTGCTATTCGTTATGATACTACTTATAATTTTAGGGAGAAGTTTGGTACGATTCGTGCGATTGCACCTTATATCAGTGGTTATTCTGCTCCTTCAGATTCATTGGTAAAAGAGCCGATTATTAGTGTGTTAGAGCTCTGGAATACGGATAAAACTATTCATTCTGATAAAGGTCGTTATTTAACCTTTATAGAGCACTCTGATATTGGACTTAAGTTTAATTATTTAACTGATAAAGATGTTGAAAATAGATTTGATTATGTTTACAACCAAAATCACAAAAAAAGTAGATTTGCTGATTTTAAGTTTATTAATTGGTTAACTACATTTGGCAAGCCACCTAGGCAAAAGAGTTTAAGAACAAGATTAAAACCGTTAGGCAGTGTGACTAATTCCGATGTTGTACTTGCTAATAAGGATGAGTTATATATCAATATCGCATCAGACAAAATGTCTGAGACATTAGGTGAAGAATTGCTTGAGTTTTTGAAATATAAAGCCAAAAACCAGCCAGCTAATCTTGTTATTGTTGCTGATAATGATGGATTTATTAACTTTATTAATGCTCAAAGGGGATTGACTGGTAATCTTAAAGCCGGAGAGCGAGATACCGCTTATTTTCCTCAATTATTGACTTATCGCCTGAATGAAATTGCAAAATCTGATCAAATTGCAAGGTTAGTGTTGGAGGGGAAAACCAATTTAGTGGATGCTAAAGTGTACCAACCGGGTGTAGGGAGTATTTATGCAACAATAGGAATTACAGGTATGGGAGCTGGTGGGAAGGGTTTGGTAGGATATAGGGTATATGCAGCTACTGAATCAGATGTTGATTCTTCTAGGAAGCAAAATGCCACAGAATCCGATCCTATTAATAAAGTTATACCTTTGTTTGAGATCACTAATGAAGGTGTTGAAGGTTTGAGAACAAAGGGATTTGAAAACTTAGGCTATACCTATTCAGGATTTGAGTTTTTTAATAGAATTGAATCTGGTATTGGACAGGCAGTAGCGGTGTTTGGTAATGGTTTTGGTGTTGATAAATCAATACTATATTTTATTGATGCGTATACTGGCAAAAAGCTACATGAGATAGTTTTGAATAATAATGGTGGAGGAGCCTCCAAGCCAAGCATTATTGTGAAAAAAAGCGCAGATGATAAAGGGCAGGTATTAGATAGAATTTACGTGGGTGATTATTCTGGAAATATGTATCGAATAGACTTTAAAGATAAAGATTTTACGAGTAATAATAAGACTGATGTGACTTTATTGTATGAAGCTACAACTCAACCTGGTAATTATGGTCAAGCTGCTATTTTTGTTAGGCCTTTAGTCACTTATAATAGCTATACAGGCGAATATAATATTTCATTTGGTACTGGTATTGCTGAGAGTAAGACTCTTGATAGAGGAAAAAATTCTTTAGTAGAACATTCGATTTATAGCTTGATTGACAGGAATCTTAAAACTAAGAGCTCCACTGCAACTGCTGCAGAACTAAAAAATAGATCAATTACTTTGTATCCTATTTTAATGCCAGAAAATTTAAAAACTGGAGAAGTTAAGTATAAATCTAATAATAATGTTGATTATTTGGTAGAGCAGATGCATGAATTAAATATCACTAAACCAGTGGGTGACGGTAATAGTGGTTGGAAAAGTCACTTAATCGCTGATGGTTATGAATCTGGTGAAAGAACGATACAAGATCCTAAGTATGATTTTCAGAAAAATGCAGTTGTTTTTTCAACCTTAGGTATCCATGAAAGGTCTGGTGGTTACGAGATTGATGGTATATATGATCCATGTTTATCAGACGCAGCTTTTGGAAAAATACTCTCTATGGACATCAAAACCGGTAATGCGACATCTGCACAAGGTAGTATTTCTAATATTGGTAGTACAAATACTGCGTATGGTGGAGTAACAGGAACGGGTATAGGAAAGAGTCCTGAGGATAATAGTTCAACTAATTTAGATTTGATTAGCCCAAATCTGAAAGATGAATTGATAGATATTTTATCTAATGATGAATCAAGCTATGTAAAAATTAAGAATGGGATATCTGTCCAATGTAAAGGTGATATTAATGCTGAGGTAATATGTAAAGAAAATCGTCCTGAAGCTCGTAAATTAGAAAAAGGTCGAATTAATTTTCAAAAAATTAAAGGCAGATAATATTCGCTAATTATAAATGCCCTCATATTGTGAAACAATTTGAGGGCATTTTTATATTTGCTTAATGATTAGATATTTCAGAGAGTGCATCAATTACTTCAGAAAGTTTAGTCACTGATATTACTTTAAGTCCAGCATCAACTTTTTTCGGAGCATTACCTTTAGGTATTATTGCTTGCTTGAATCCGTGTTTAAAAGCCTCTTTTAAGCGCTCTTCTCCATTTGGGATAGGGCGAATTTCACCGGATAAACCAATTTCTCCAAAAATAATTAAATCGGCGGGCAATATTTTGTTTCTAAAGCTTGAATAAGTTGCTGCAATCACGGCTAGATCAGATGCTGTTTCTGTGACCTTTACGCCACCAACAGCATTGACATAAACATCTTGATCGTTCATGGCAATACCAGCATGGCGATGTAATACTGCTAAAAGCATCGTTAATCTTGCTTGTTCAATGCCTAAGGTTACTCGTTTTGGATAGTTGCCGAAAGATTGATCAACTAATGCTTGGATTTCGACTAATAAGGGTCGTGTACCTTCTTTAGTGACCATTATTACACTGCCAGCACTTGGTTCATCATGGCGAGATAAGAAGATGGCAGAAGGGTTGTTAACTTCTCTTAACCCCTTTTCTGTCATAGCAAAAATGCCTAATTCATTGACAGCACCAAAACGGTTTTTATAAGCACGCATAATTCTAAAACGAGAGCCAACTTCACCTTCAAAATATAAAACTGAATCTACCATGTGCTCTAGTACTCTAGGGCCAGCGATTGCTCCTTCTTTTGTCACATGGCCAACTAAAAAGATTGCTGTATTAGTTCTTTTAGCATAGCGAGTGAGTAGAGCTGCACTTTCTCTAACTTGTGCAACATTTCCTGGTGCTGAATTTAAAAATTCGGTAAAAATAGTTTGGATGGAATCTATAACCATTATTTTTGGCTGTAAAGACTCTGCAACACCAATAATTTTTTCGACAGAAGTCTCTGATAAGATTTTTAGATCACTCTGTTGAAGTGATAATCTTTCTGCACGAAGTGCAATTTGGCTTGGAGATTCTTCACCTGTTACATAAAGCACATTTAAGTTTTGACTAAAATGAACCATTGTTTGTAAAAGAATGGTTGATTTTCCAATACCTGGATCTCCACCTATTAAGACTACAGAGCCTGTAACCAAACCATCGCCCAATACACGATTTAATTCTGTTAGCCCTGTGTCATATCTGTTATGTTCTTCTTTGATGATATTACTTAGTGATTGGATGTTATTATTACCTGCAGTGCCAGCATAGCCTGCTAATCGAGAAGATGGTGGTGGTGAGTTTTCTACGATCGCTTCTTCAATACTGTTCCATTCTTGACAGTCTAAGCATTGCCCAGACCATTTTTGCGTGATGCTGCCGCAAGATCGGCAGACAAATTGTTTTTTTATTTTGCTCATAATGATTTAAGGTGTCTAACTATAAAAATAAAGTTGTGGTTGTTAGGAAACAGTTAGTTTCATTAAAGATACAATTGATTATATAAAAAATGAATCATTTTTTTATAAAAAAGAGATATAATATACAAGGTTTGTAAGTTTTCATTGAAAAATATAATAAAGCTTGACGTATAAAAAAATGAATTTAAGATGTGCTATCTCCAAATTTATAGATAACGACTATTTCATGACTAATCTTAAGATTTACCGATACAGGTCACTGAATGTTTTATCGAAAAATATGTATGCGAAGTATGAAGTTTTAATTATCTAATGGCATAGAGATTGATAATAACAGTATTTTATTACTCTAAATTTTTTTAGAGTAGCTTATACTATTTTATCTTCTGTGTGACATTTATGAATGAATGCTGAATAGATCATATATTCATTTGAAAATTATTGATTCAAATATTTGCATTAATAATTTGCATGAATGTAACGATTTACAATATTTAGACTATATTTGAATGTTGAAGCATTATTAAAGTGGTAAAAAAGAAGTAACAATTTTCTCAAACAAAATTAATTAATTATTAGTGAAGGACATAACAATGGCAAAATCTCAATCTCTACAGGACCCATTTTTAAATGTGCTCCGTAAGGAAAAGATTCCTGTATCAATTTATTTAATCAATGGTATTAAACTGCAAGGACAAGTTGAATCATTTGATCAGTTTGTTGTTTTATTGCGTTCTAATGTTAGCCAAATGATATATAAACATGCAATTTCTACGATTGTTCCAGCGCGTAGTATTCGTGTGAGCTTTGATGGTGAAGAAGCAGTAGAAGAAGCAGAAACTGAAATCACAATCTAATTAAAAAATACATGGTAGAATTGATTTTTTGCGTGAAACATACAAATAATGTTTGAAAACGAAAGTCAATCGAATCAAGGTGATCAAGCGGTTTTAGTCTCGTTGCAATCTCAAGAATCTCATTCGGAAGAGATTAGTGAGTTTCAAGAGCTCGTCAAAGCTGCTGATGTTAGCGAGCTTCTTCTTATCAAAGGGAAGCTCGTTGCCCCTAACCAAAAATACTTTTTGGGTACTGGTAAAGCGGAAGAAGTTAAAGAAGCAGTTGTTGCATTGGGCGCCAATGTGGTGATTGTGAATCATGAATTATCTCCAAGTCAAAATAGAAACTTAGAAAAATTATTACAAGTTCGAGTGATTGATCGAACCGCTTTGATCTTGGATATCTTTGCACAACGCGCAGAAAGTTTTGAGGGTAAGCTTCAGGTTGAGTTGGCACAGTTAACTCATATTTCCTCAAGATTAGTTCGAATGTGGACGCATTTAGACAGTTTGCGTGGCGGTAGTGTCGGTTTGCGTGGTCCCGGTGAGTCTCAATTAGAGATGGACAAACGGATGATTGGTCTACGCATTAAACAACTAAAGAAAAAATTAGAGAAAGTTCAACAAGTTCGACAGCAAGGTCAAGCTTTGCGTGAACGTATGGGAGTGCCTGTCATTGCATTAGTGGGCTATACCAATGCTGGTAAATCAAGTTTGTTTAATCGCTTAACTGATGCTGGCACATATGTTGAAGATAAATTATTTGCAACCTTAGACCCTAAACATCGAACATTATTTTTAGAAAATATTGGTGATGTTATTTTAGTGGATACTGTTGGTTTTATTTCTAAGTTACCACATGAATTGGTCGCGGCTTTCCATTCGACTTTACAAAGTGCTGTCGATGCTGATCTTTTGTTGGAAGTAGTAGATGCCTCTGATTCTGAACGTGAATATAAAAGTGAACAAGTTGCAAATGTTTTATCTGAAATTGGAGCAGAGCAAGTTCCGCGCATTCAAGTGAATAACAAAATTGATTGTTTAGATAATGTGGAGCCGCATGTTATTAACGATGATCAAAACTTACCTAAATCAGTATGGATTTCTGCTGAAAAAGACTTAGGTATTCAGGCTTTAAAAGATGCTATAGCGATTTATTTTAAGGATAAGCATATTTCAAAAAATATTATTTTGCCACCCTCTCAAGGTAGATTACGTGCTAAGCTGTTCGAGTTAAACTCAGTGAAAAACGAATCTATCAATGAATCTGGCGAATTTGTTTTAGAGTTATATATGAATAAATCAGATTGGGATCGTTTGCAAAAGCATGATATAGATGCCCAAAAATACCTCAAGTAGATATTTTAGGTGCAATTTATGACAAATATTGGTAATTTACTCCTACTTTTGTCTAAAAAATTCTTTAATTTAAGGGAAAAATGAAAGAGAGTACTTTAGAAATGGCTTGGAATGAGCCAAAAGATCGAAATAATAACGGTGATCAGCCAGATTCTTCTCGTGGTGATAATCCAAAGCCAAAGCAAGAAGATATGCCAGATTTAGATGTATTATTAAAAGACCTTAAAAATAAAGTCTTAGGTAAATCATCTCAAAAAAATGGAAATGGCGGCAACAACGGTGGTAACCGACCATCCAATAATACTCCTTTTAAAAATGGCATCAGTCCAAAGATATTAGGGTTTGGTGTATTAGCTGTTTTTATCGTTTGGATGCTAACAGGTATTTATATCGTACAAACAGGTACTAATGCGGTTGTACTCTTTTTAGGTAAAGAGCAAGCGGTAACAGGCCCAGGTATGCATTGGAGATTCCCTTCTCCAATTGGTGAACATCGCATTATCAACGTTGAAAATAGATTTTCAGCGATGATTGGTGGTCGTCAAGAAACTATGATGTTGACAAAAGATGAAGCAATTGTAGATGTTCGTGTTGAAGTTCAATATGAAATTGATCGTGCAAATCCTGCGAGCTACTGGTTTGCTTCTACAAATCCTGATGCGATCTTACGTGATGTTGTTGAAAGTGCTGTGCGTGAGCGTGTTGGTCAAACAAGTTTAGATGAAATCTTAACATCTGGCCGTGCACAATTGATGATTGAAGTAAAAACACTGGCTCAATCAGTATTAAATCAATATGGCATTGGCTTAAATATTACGAATGTAAACTTAGTTGATGCTCAAGCACCTAAGCCTGTTCAAGCAGCGTTTACAGATGCAATTAGAGCGCGTGAAGATGAACAACGTATGATCAACCAAGCTGAAACTTATGTTGCTGATGTTTTAGGTCGTTTAGATGGTGAAGTTGAGCGTGAACTTGCTAAGGCGGAAGGTTATAAGCAAAGTGTGATTGAAAAAGCAGAAGGTGAGGCTAATAGATTTACATTGTTGAATAAGGCATATGCACAGGCACCATCAGTAACTCGTCAAAGATTGTATTTAGATGCTATGGAAAATATTTTCCAAGATACAAATAAAGTTTTGATGAATACTCAAAGCAATAATTTGATGGTATTGCCATTGGACCAATTGTTAAAAGGTACAGCTCAAACAGATTCAGAAAAAACTACTGATAAGAGTAAAGCTTTGCCTGTTCAAAAATTACCAGCGATTGGTAATGTAGTCACTCCGACAGCAGGTCAAAAAAATAATCTATCTCAACAAGAAACTGATCAAGACAGATCTATCCGTAGCCGTCTTGATGGTCGTTAATTTAGAAAATAGGACAAAGAATGAATCAGAGAACTACACAAATCATAATTGGCCTTGCGATTGCAGCTTTCTTGTTGGCTAATTCTGTTTATATTGTTAAACAATGGGAAACGGCTATTCGTCTCCAATTCGGTGTTGTGCAAGAGAACAATATCGGACCAGGTCTTCACTTTAAAGTTCCATTTATTAACCAAGTGAAAAGATTTGATAAACGTTTACAAGTGTTAGAAACAGATGCAGAACCGTTTTTAACATTAGAAAAGAAAAACTTGATTGTAGATACATTTGTACAATGGCGCGTTGATGATCCAAAAGTGTTTTATGAGCGTGTTCAAGGTAATGCTGTGCGTTTAAACAGCTTATTAAAACCTGTTGTGCAAGATAATTATCGTGCTGAATTTGCAAAGCGTAATTTACAAGAAGTTGTTGCAGGTTTAGATGAGCAAAGTGATCGTACCATTCGTTCTGTTATTCAGGACGATATCCTTAAAGCAATTCAAAAAACCGGTGAGGCATACGGTGTTGAAATTGTTGATATGAGAATTAAAGGCGTTGAATTACCTGAAGATGTTAAACAAAGCGTTTATGATCGTATGAATACTGAGCGTGAACGTGCTGCAAAAACATTCCGCGCAAGGGGTGAGGCGGCTTATATACAAAAAGTAGCGAATGCTGATAAAACACGTCAAATTAAATTGGCTCAGACTTATAAAAAATCTGAACTTTTACGTGGTGAAGGCGATGCTGAAGCAACTAGAATTTATGCACAGGCATATGCTGCTAATCCTGAATTTTATGAATTTAATCGTAGCTTAGAAGTTTATCAAAAAGGTATTAAGAAAGATGGCGATATCTTAATTTTGGATACAAATTCTGAGTTCTTTCAATATTTTCAGCCAAAGTAGTTAGTCGCATAAAAATATTGATTAATTGAATTTCTTTTTTTTTTATTCAAAATTTGGAATCGGGGAATATACAGATGGGTAAGAATGTCATTGTTGTCGGCACTCAATGGGGTGATGAAGGTAAAGGTAAAATTGTTGACCTTCTCACTGAAAAAGCCACAGCAGTAGCGCGCTTTCAAGGTGGTCATAATGCAGGGCACACGTTAGTAATCAATGGTGAAAAAACTGTTTTACGTTTGATTCCATCAGGTATTTTACGTTCTCACATTACTTGCTATATCGGTAATGGTGTTGTGTTGTCTCCAGTTGCTTTATTGAGCGAAATGGATGAGTTGTTATCAAAAGGTGTTGATGTTGATAAGCGTTTGAAAATTTCAGAAGCATGTCCATTAGTAATGCCTTATCACATAGCAATTGACTTAGCGCGTGAAGAAAAATTAGGCGTGAATAAAATTGGTACAACAGGCCGTGGTATTGGTCCAACTTATGAAGATAAAGTTGCACGTAGAGCGATTCGTGTTGCTGACTTATTCTATCCTGAGCGTTTTAAAGAAAAACTTACTTTAGTGATGGAATTTCATAACTTTGTATTGCAAAACTATTTTGGTAAAGAGCCTTTGTCAGTAGAAGCTGTTTACAATGAAATTATGGCTTTAGCACCACGTATTTTACCAATGGTGACAGATGTTTCAGAAGAATTAAACATCTTGCGTAAAGAAGGTAAGAGCGTGATGTACGAAGGTGCTCAAGGGACTTTCTTAGACATCGATCATGGTACGTACCCATTTGTAACATCAAGCAATACATCAGCAGGTGGTGCTTCAGTTGGCACAGGTGTTGGTCCTTTGTATTTTGATTATGTAATGGGTATTGTTAAAGCTTATACAACGCGTGTTGGTTCAGGTCCATTCCCTACAGAATTGCATGATGATGTTGGTTATGGTTTGGCTGAGCGTGGCCATGAGTTTGGTTCTGTTACAGGTCGTGCGCGTCGTTGTGGTTGGTTTGATGCTCCTGTTTTGCGTCGCTCTGTAGAAGTTAATAGTATTTCAGGTTTATGCTTGACTAAATTAGATGTTTTAGATGGCATGCCAGAAGTAAAAATTTGTACAGGTTATGAATTAGATGGTGAAGTCATCGATTATCCACCATATGGTGCAGATCGTTTTGCAGCATGTCAGCCTATTTATGAAACTCATGAAGGTTGGAGTGAAAGCACTGTAGGTGTTAGCACATTTGAAGAATTACCTGTTAATGCACAAAAATACATTAAACGTATTGAGCAATTAATTGGTGCACCTGTAGATGTTATTTCAACAGGCCCAGATCGTTCTGAAACAATTGTTTTGAATGATCCATTCGCATAATTGGTCAGTTGGTTTTAAATTTAAAAGGGTTATGATACATAACCCTTTTTTATTAAGTTTTTTATTCGAAATAGCAATAAAGTTAGACAGTAATGAATAAATTAGATTGTTTTAAAGCTTATGATATCCGTGGAAAAGTGCCGGCTGAAGTTAATCCTGAATTTGCTTATCAATTAGGTAGAGCATATGCAACTGAGTTTTCACCTAAAAACATAGTGATAGGACATGATATTCGCGAGTCTAGCTTAGCTTTGTATGATGCCTTAGCAAGAGGGTTCTTAGACTCAGGTGTTGATGTGATTGCGATTGGCTTATGTGGTACAGAAGAAGTCAGCTTTCAAATATCCCAGTTAAATGCGGATGGTGGAATTATGGTTACGGCAAGCCATAATCCTATGGATTATAATGGTATGAAGTTATCACTGAAACACAGTGCACCTTTAGGTCAAGATACAGGTTTATGGTTATTAAAAGATCGTATTCAACAAAAAGCTTTTAAACCCTTAACTTATGATGGTTTGTTCAGCAAATATGAAGATAAAAATGAATACATTAATCATCTTTTAACATATGTTGATCTTGCAAAAATTAAGCCTTTAAAAATTGTGGCAAATACAGGCAACGGCTGTGCTGCATTAGCATTAGAGCTTTTATCATCACACCTACCGATTGAATGGGTGAAAATTAATTATGAATTGGATGGAAGTTTTCCAAATGGTATTCCAAATCCTTTATTGCCTGAAAATCGTTTAAGCACATCAAAAGCAGTGATTGATCACGAAGCGGATTTTGGTATCGCTTGGGATGGTGACTGTGATCGCTGTTTTTTCTTTGATCATGAAGGTAATTTTATTGAAGGCTATTATTTGATGGGTTTAATTACTCAGCAATTATTAATTAAACATCCGAAAAGTAAAATTGTTATGGATGCAAGGTTAACTTGGAATACGCAAGAGATTGCCCAAAAATATGGGGGCGAAGCCATTATTTCTAAAGGTGGGCATTCATGCATTAAGCAAACTATGCGTGAAGTGGATGCGATTTATGGTGGAGAAATGAGTGCTCATCATTACTTTAAATCTTTTTTTTATTGTGATTCCGGCATGATTCCATGGTTATTAATTGCTGAGTTAATTTCAGTGAGTGGGCGATCTTTGAAAAGTTGGGTTGAAGATAGTATTCGAGCTTATCCTTGTACAGGTGAGTTGAACTATAAAGTGAGAGATAGTTCTGATGTCTTGAAATTTATTGAAAATTACTTTGTGCAAGATCATCCTATTAAGGAAAAAATCGACGGTTTGACGTTAATTTTTCCGAAATGGCGTTTAAATGTTAGAGCATCGAATACGGAACCTTTGTTAAGGTTGAATATTGAAAGCCGTGTAGATTTAGAGTTGCTTGCTGAAAAGAAAGAGTTGGTAGAATCTTTAATTAATTTATACAGAATCGATTAATTGCTTAACTATTTGAGCTACAATACTTCTCTTTATTGACTCATTTATTGTATTAATTTGGCATGGCAGATAATTATCAACTGAAACTCAAAGCATTAAAAAAAACGCTTCGCAAACAAGCAGAGGTTAAGAAGCTTCAATCTCCAAAAAAAGTTGTGGAAAGAGAGCTATCGTTTCAAGAGTTGATGAGTAATGTTAAGAGAATAGAGTCAGATAGAGTTGTTTTAACGCCTGTTAGAAAAAAGATTCACGTAAAACCTGTCATTGAAGAGAAAGAATATGAGTATTTCTATGTGGGTGAATCTTATGAAGAAGCTCCTAAGCTACATTCAAAAAACGGTAGGGGAAATCGAGATATTCAAAAATTACAAAATAATACATATCCAATTGTTTCGAACTTAGATTTACATGGTGTAAAACTAGAAAATGTCGAAGAATTATTAACTGAATTTTGTTATTACGTTCAATCTAAAGGAGTATGTGGACGTATTATTCACGGCAGTGGGCTGGGATCAAAAAATTCTACGCCAGTTTTAAAAAATAAGGTACGCTCTTGGTTATATGAATATCCAGAAGTATTGGCCTATATAGAAGAAAAAAATAATGATGGTGCTGTGCTAATTTTGTTAAAACGTAAGCATCCTTTGGCGTAATAGAAAAA
>CANRJX010000033.1 GCA_947631095.1 uncultured Wohlfahrtiimonas sp. | reverse complement strand
TCGTTCTCCGGTAGAGTATGAAAAGATCCATCAAAAGATGGCTATGAGTGTCTAAGATTTTGGTGGCTATTCACATAATCCATTTCCATCAAATAAACGATAGAGTTTGTTTTTTATTTTTGCCTCTTTTACTTCGAGATGTGTAAGAGATATATGTTTTCTACTAGTCATAAGTTTCCTTCCGTACCCTCACCCGTACCCTGTGATGGTTAACGCTGTCTACATATTATTAAAGATTAGAACATACAAGAACCTAGTGTTTATCGCAATACTCAGCCATTCAGCATACAAACATAGATTGTTAAATATAAACTTTTTACGGGCTCCTTTTCCGCCAGTTAGACTAAAAAAGCTCTTGTTTATCAAGAGCTTTTTTATTGCTCGTTATTTTAGTAAATACGGGTTTTGTAGCTAGATCGATTGTTGAATGTGAACATGACATGTTGAGTTGTAATCTAGTATTGATGAATGCATAACAATTCCATGTTGTCTGTCAGCACAGCATGAAGATTGAGGTAAAAAATGACAACAACTGATTTTTATATTTATAAAGTTAAAAAAGATAGCCAAGGTAATATTGCAGGTGCTCGTATTCGCCGTGTAGATGTTGATCAAGAAGGTAAAGTAACAGTAAAAAATTCTCGTTATACAATTAAGGCTTTGATTTGTGATTTATTGAAAACAAATAAAATTACATTTGCCACTGCAACTTATTCAAAAAATCAAAAATTATGGACAGAAGTAAGTAAGGTAAATTTAGTGTCGATCGGTGATGCTGATTACTTAAGAATTGATGATGCACTAGATGCTAAAGATGATTTAGGTACATTGCCTGAATTCATTTAATTTTAGTCTTTTGTTGTAAGAGACCTCTTTGAAATTTTAACTATTCGTACAAATACCAAAAATAAAACAGGCTGATTAGGCCTGTTTTATTCAATTATTACTGCCTGAAAGTGTTTTCTGTATTCTGCTCATATGTACTCATTATAAATATTTAGCCTCTAGCTCATGTGCATTATTGGATCTTGTGATTATATTAAAATTGCAAGTTTAAATAATTAATTATTATTGTTTTATCTATTAGATTTGGCTGTAGATCTAGGTTTTATATCTATTATTAATATATAAATTTTGATGGTTTTATAAAAATTATAATTAGCAATTCAATAAAGCATACTTTTATGGTAGGCTTTTCATGATTTTCATAACGAAAAGATAGGGGGAATTATGAGATCATTTAAAAGAGTAAGTTGTATGGCTTTACTTGGCATTTTACCATTCATTGGTAATGCCGATGAGGGTGAAAAAGTTTATACAAAAGGTGGAGATCAACCACAAGCTTTAGCTTGTATAACGTGTCATGGTGCTGAAGGCAAAGGGTTGCCGACCGCAGGTTATCCGAATATTACTGGGATGTCAGCAGGTTATTTATCAAAACAATTATATGACTTTCAAGATGGTACAAGAAGCCACGCAATTATGGATGGAATCGCGGGAGCTTTGACTTCTGAAGAAATTGATGCTGTTTCTAATTATATGGAGTCATTGCCTGTAGAAGAAGTACCATTAATTACACGTGCGGCAAGAGTGACTGACGAAGGTAGTAGGTTGGCTTTAAGAGGTGAGTGGAGTCAAAATGTGCCAGAGTGTGTCGCTTGTCATGGGCCTAGCGGTGTTGGTGTGGGTGATGCATTCCCAAGATTAGCAGGGCAAAGTTCTGTTTATATCATTAACCAAATCAACGCATGGAAAAATGGTACGCGTACCAATGATCCTGCCGATTTAATGGGGCATATTGCAAAATCATTAACCGATGAACAGGCAAAAGCTGTTGCGATTTATTTCGAAACGATTGGACAGCAAGGAGAATAATCATGAAGAAAATTATATTGGCATCTTTAATGACTGCTTTATGTGCTTCTGTTGCTGTGGCTCAAGATACTATTAAAATGGAAGATCAATCGCAATTAGTCAACATCAAGCCTGTTGATGAAGCGACGATTTATCATCAACCGCCGTTAGAAGCAGATATTCCTGATAATGCATATGGAGAGATGATTCGTAAAGGTTATGCAATTTTTGTTGATACTAAAAATCAAGCACCAGAGTTTGTTGGCAATGGTATGAACTGTGTAAATTGTCACATGGATCAAGGTCGTTTAGCGAATGCAGCTCCGTTATGGGGGGCTTATCCTATGTATCCTGCGTATCGTAGTAAAAATAATAAAGTTAATACTTATGCCGAGCGGATTCAAGGATGTTTCCAATTTAGTATGGATGGAACGGCGCCGCCTGCAGATAGCGATACAATGACAGCTTTAATTACGTATTCATATTGGTTATCTCAAAATGCGCCTACAGGTGTTTCATTACCAGGTAGAGCATATCCTGTTGTTCCTCAGCCTGAAGATGGCTACAGCATTGAAAGAGGAGCTAAGGTTTATGCTGCAAATTGTGCTGTGTGTCATGGTGCGGATGGATTAGGTCAAAAAGTAGCAGATGATTATGTGTTTCCGCCATTATGGGGTAAAGATTCATTTAACTGGGGAGCTGGTATGCATCGTATTAATACGGCTGCTGACTTTATTAAAACAAATATGCCATTAGGTAAAGGCAATACATTAACAGATCAAGAAGCATGGGATGTCGCGGCATTTATGAATAGCCATGAAAGACCGCAAGATCCAAGATTGGTTGATGGCTCTGTAGAAAAAACATATGAAAAATTCCACAAAAATGATGGGGTAAATTTATATGGGCAGGAAGTCAATGGCAAAATTCTAGGTCAGGGAATTAAATAAAAATTATCACAGTTTTGTGTGTTTTATTTAACGAATATTAGTTCGTAATAAATATAAATATCTTAGCCTCAGCTTTTAGTTGGGGCTTTTTTGTGTTTAACTTATATGAATTATATGATTTGAAAAACGCACAGATATGTCCTATATCCCGTAGTAATGAGTTAAATTATGCAAAATATACCTATAAATAATGCGCATCTCGCATTTATTGATGACATTAAACAATCTATTCCAAGTAAACAGGTTTATACAGATTTTTTAAGCCGTTACGCTTACGGAACGGATGCTAGCTATTATCGTTACGTGCCACAAGTTATTGTGCGAGCGCATAATGAAGCACAAATTATCACCTTAATCACTCAGGCTAAAAAGCACAAAGTTGCTTTGACATTTCGAGCATCAGGCACATCTTTGTCTGGACAGGCATCTACAGAATCAGTATTGGTTTTAGTGGGGGATGACTTCTTAACTTCGGAGGTTTTGGATCAAGGTCATAAAATTCGATTGGGTTCAATGGTTATTGGTGCAAATGCAAATAAGCAATTAGTGCCTTATGGTAAAAAGATTGGCCCGGATCCTGCTTCAATCAATACAGCAAGAATTGGCGGCATTATTGCTAATAATAGTAGCGGTATGTGTTGTGGCACAAAAGAGAATAGCTATCATACTTTGCATAGTTTGCGAGTGATTTTGTCTGATGGCTCTATTTTAGATACGAATGATGAAAATAGCGTGAGTACTTTTAGAGCGCAGCATGCTGATTTTTTAAGTCAGCTTTCAGGTTTATCACAAAAAATTAAACAGAAGCCTGAGCTTGCAGCAAAAGTGCAACATAAATATCGTTTAAAAAATACAACGGGATACGGCATCAATGCTTTAGTGGATTTTGATGATCCTATCGATATTTTGAGTCATTTGCTGATTGGTTCAGAAGGAACATTAGGTTTTATCAGTGAAGTGATTTATCAAACGGTTGAAAATCATGCCAATAAAGCCTCTGCATTTGTGTTTTTTGATTCGTTAGAAAATTGTTGTAATGCTGTATCTGCGTTGCGTTTAAATGCGCCTGTTAATGCTGTTGAGTTATTAGATGCAGCTTCTATTCGCTGCGTGGCTAATGAAATCGCAGGATTACCTGATTTCTTTTATCAAAAATTTAGTGATCAAGCAGCATGTTTATTGATAGAAACAACAGCATCTACAGCGGATGAATTGGATGATCAAATTGTTAAAATTGATCAAATATTGGCAGATTATCATTATTCTGCTTATACGCAATTTCAAAAAGATCCAAAGACTACCGATCAATATTGGTATGTGCGTAAAGGATTGTTGCCAATTGTGGCAGGGGCAAGGCATAAAGGTGCAAACGTCATCACGGAAGATGTTGTATTTCCGATAGAGCATTTAGCAACTGGCGTTATGCGATTATTAGATCTCTTTGCAGAATATGGCTATCACGAAGGAATGGTGATGGGGCATGCTTTAGAGGGCAATCTGCACTTTGTTTTAACGCCATTGATGATCACAGAAGAAGATCGACAAAGATTTGATGCTTTCATGCAAACCATGACCAAAATGGTGGCTGTAGAGTTTGGTGGATCATTGAAAGGTGAGCATGGGACTGGCAGAAGTGTTGCACCTTTTGTGCGTACAGAATGGGGCGATGAGCTGTATGAAATTATGCAGGAGATTAAAGTATTATTTGACCCGCACAATATCTTGAACCCAGGTGTGATTATTAATAATGATCCTTTAGCGCATGTGACGAGCATTAAACAATTGCCTAAAACTGATGAGTTAATCAATGACTGTATTGAGTGTGGTTTTTGTGAGCCTGCTTGCCCGTCGGATGGATTATCATTAACGCCTAGGCAGCGAATCAGTCTTTATAGAAATTTACAGTCTTTGAAAGAAGAGAGTCCAGAATCTCCTTTGGTTGCAGAGTTAGAGGCTGGATATCAGTATCAAGGAATTGATACTTGCGCGACAACGGGCATGTGCAGTTTACGTTGCCCCTTGAGCATTAACACAGGCGAGTTCATTAAACAGTTAAAGCCCGAAAATCATTCGAGTTTATTGGATTTTTCACAAAAAAATCTATCTTTGATCACAAAAGTGGGGAGATTGGCCACGAAAATCAGTCATGGCTTCGGAATTGAGCGAAGTCATGCTTTAACTAAAAAAGCGCATCAATATTTTGCGAATATTCCAATCATTCCTGTGTCTATGCCGAAGGCAGCATCAAAGCCTGTCATTGAAGAAGATGGTGTAGATCACCGACAGGATGTTGTTTATTTTGTTACTTGTATTAATCGCACTTTATCAGAAGTGGATCAGAATTTTTCAGATACGGCTCAGCATACTTTAAATTTATTTAATAAAGCCGGGTATCGTGCTATTTTTCCTGAAAAAATGTCCAATCTTTGTTGTGGTCAGCCATTTGATTCAAAAAATGATAAAAATAATGCGAATCGAGCATCTGTGGCTTTGAATGAAGCTCTATTGCGGGCATCTAACGATGGTGAATTACCGATATATATCGACAATTCGCCTTGTGCTTTAAAGGTTTTGAAAGCTCGAACTGAAGGCTTAATCGATCAACGATTAAAGGTTTATAACTCGGCAGATTTTTTATTAGAAAATGTATTGCCTAAGTTATCCATTCATCAGAAACTTCCTAAGTTAGCGCTACATGTTCCGTGTTCAGCAAAAAGCATGCAATCTGAAAGTGCATTGACTGAATTGGCTAAAGCTTGCAGTGATCAAATTTATCCATCGAATATAGATTGCTGTGGTTTTGCGGGAGACAAAGGTTTTACATTGCCTGAGTTGAACCAAAATGGACTGCGTAATTTACAGAAAAGCTTTTCAGAAAGTTGTCAGCATGGTGTTTCTATGAGTAAAACTTGCCAGATTGGCTTGTCGAATCAAGCAGGATTCAGCTACAGCAGTATTGAAGCAATATTAGATCGTTGTAGTCAGTAGTTAGATAATAAAAAGCTCTTATTTGATAAGAGCTTTTTTATTTATTGAAGGTGAAAGCTAATTACTCACTAATTTCGAACTTCATTAAATCTTTAGCAACAACAACTGGACCTTGATAGTGCCTACGAATTTCCGTAATCCAAACTTCAACTGTGATTAGAAAAAATTACTTGAGTTAAAATTGAGCCATTATCAATTCTTTTTGCTAAGCTTTCGACCCTTTATATTAAGTAACATAATTATATTTTTAGTTTTTTAATAAATTTATGGGCTTTTAAATATTATTATGGATAAAAATATTTGGTATCAGTATATGGAATTGAATAAGTTACTAGGATTAAGTAATGATGAAATACGTAACTATGAAGAGCTATTAACAATACAATCTTTAACAAAGGGATTGGAAATGCTGAATGCTAATTTATCAGTTAGGCTTTTGCATTTAGGTGAATTAGTTGAGCAAAAATACAACACAGTCAATTTGTTTAGTCGAAAAGTCGAGTTGTGTTTAGATGGGATTCCAGTCGTTTGGGCTGAGAGTCTATGTGGTGCTCAGAGTGATTTTTGGCGAGATTATTTAAATTGTGGTACTCAGCCATTAGGTAAAAAACTATTTAATGGTGATCAAGATATTCAGCGTTCATTATTTTCATATAGGTTATTTACAGTAGATCAATTACCTTTTGCATTGAATAATAATGAAAATGAAGTAATTATTGCAAGGCATTCTGAGTTTATACATGAGAGGGAATCATTGTATTTAACTGAATATTTTTTGCCAGATTTAAAGATATGGATCAAAAAAACTGTATGAGAGATTTCTAGTGATTTAAATCAAAATTATAAAAATAATATTTTGAATTATTAATTAACTTGATATTCTTTGTGCCCTAGATAATTATAAATTTAAAGTGAAATTATGAAAAAAAATTATATAAGCGCATTGTTCATCGGTTTATTATTAGTTGGTTGTGCAACACCTAGTAAAAAATATGTAAAATTTTCTTCTTTGAATGAAGAGGAGAAGATGTCTTTAACTTGTGAACAAATTAGTCAAGAAATAGTGAGTATACAAAATCAGCTTAACGAAATTGGTGAAGTATCAAGTATTGATGCCGCAGCTGCTAACTTTGGTGTAGGTATGGCTATTCTTAGAGGATCATTGGGTGGTTTTAATAGCGGTGATTTACAAGTTAAAGCAGATGTTGAAGAGCAGAGAGATGCTATTCAAAAAGCTAATATAAGATTGGCGGAAGTAATAGAGCTTCAGCAAGAAAAAAAATGTAAATTATAGTTTTAGATGTGATTTTTTAAAAAATTACATGCTCTTAATAGATATTCCTCACCTAGTTCAATAGATTTAGCAGATGTTAAAATTCCGTGAATAGTATTGGGTAGATGGTGAAATTCTACAAAATTTCCTTGGGTAATGAGTTTGGTTGCGTATTCCACACCTTCATCACATAGAGGATCTAATCCGACAGTTACGATAAAGCTTTTAATATCTGGATTAAATTTTTCACACATTATGGGTGAAAGTTTTGTGTCCAATTTATTTGTGGATTCAGTTATATACTGCTCGATAAACCAATGCATGGTTTTAGCTGATAAAGGGTAATTTGAAGCAATGCTTTGATAAGAATTAGTATTGGCTAAAACAGAGGTGACAGGATAAAAAAGCACTTCTGTTGTTATTGTGAAGGATGTGGAGTTATTGCATTGATGGGCAATAATAGTTGCCAAATTACCACCAGCGCTATCGCCCATGATGGCTAGATTATGGGAATCAATTGTCAGATCATGTTGTGATGTGATGAATTGTAGCGCATCTAAGCAATCATTTAGTGGTGTAGGAAATGGATGCTCAGGAGCAAGTCTATAGTCAATTGCAATAACTGGGAGATTTGTATGATGTGCAACGAATCGACAAATTGTATCGTGAGTGTTTAAGCTGCCCACAACCCATCCACCACCATGAATAAAAATAATGGCGGGGGATTGCTGGAGCGTTGATTGTTTTCTAGGATCATAGATTCGAATATTGATGTTGTGATTGTCTCGAGTCAATACAGAGTGATCAGTTACGCGAGCTAAATCGATACTATCTAAACGAGCACTGTTATTACTCTCATAGGATTGGCGATTCTCTTCCACTGAGAAGCTTTCAAAGCTTTTACTGCCATTTTGATGAAAGGCTTGTAAAACTTTTGCAGTATCTTTATCAATATTCTTCATCTGTTAATTCCTATAAGTATTTAGCCTCTTGCTGTTTTGTACTATCTACGGGAGAATGATATTCCAAATGAATAAAGTCAGTGGCTTTAAATTCACCCACTAAATTTTCATATTCCGCGACAGTGCCAGACCAGTTATTGATGATTTTCCCTTGTGCATTTTTATACCAACTTGAGCAAGAAGTTGAAAATGCTGTTTTTGTTAAATCCTCTTGTAGCTTGTTATTAAAGGATTGGTAAATATCATCATTGATCACGATGGCTTGAATATTTGCGGAATCCATTTTTTTCAATGCTTGAATAATATAGTTTTGCTGTAATTCAATCATGATCAAGATGGAGTTGTGATTGAGGTTGGTATTCGGTCCGTAGAGTAAAAACATATTCGGAAAATTCGGTACGGTTATGCCTAAGTAAGCAGAGGCGCCATCATCCCAGCTATCGGATAAGGTTATTCCATTGATGCCTTTAATTTCTAAGTTGCCGTGGAAAGCTTGGCTTTTAAAGCCTGTGCCAAAGATCACCACATCAGCAGGAAATTTTTGCCCGTCTTTAGTGATCACGCCATCTTCATAAAAACCTTGAATAGGTGCTGTTTCCAAATGTACATGTGGCTGAAGTAAAGTAGGGTAGTAATCGCTTGTGCGTAAAATACGTTTACAGCCGTATTCATAATCTGGCGTTAATTTTTTGCGTAACTCAGGATCAGTAATGACAGATTCTAAATAGTTAAGTGCATCTTGAGCACCTTGTTGCTGTGCATTTGAACCTTGTGCTAATACAGAAAATCCTGTTTCTCGCATATTAAATAAATCTGCTCGGCTTTTTTGAAAGGTTTCAGGATTACTTTCAAACTCGTCTAGTTCAGCCTCGCTAAAAACAACTTGAACTCGAGGTTGAATCCAATTGGCAGAGCGTTGAAAAATTGTGAGGCTTTTGGTAATGGGTGCTATTTTAGGAATATACTGAATAGCACTTGCGGCAGCACCAATGCTGATCACATTTTTATCTTTTAGATCTACAGAGTTATCCCATTGAGCTGAATGAAAAGATTTTCCTTTAAATTGATCGAAGCCTGTAAAGTTAGGGGTATTAGGTGTATTTAATTGTCCCCAGGCTGGAATAAAATATTGTCCTGTGATGCAAATATCATTATTAACAGTGAAATCCCATTGTAATTGATGGCTATTCCATTTTGCACTTGTGATTTCAGCATTCAACACAATGTGGTCGGTTAGATCATATTCAGCAATCAATTCATTCATATAGCGAATAAATTCTGGCTGATCTGCGTATAGACGGCTCACACGATAATGTGGGAAAAAGTTATAGCAGTATAAATGAGATTGAGTATCGCAAGCTGCACCAGGATAAATGTTATCTCGCCAAACACCGCCAATGTCTGATGCTTTTTCTAACACTATGAAATCATTAAAACCTGCTCGTTTTAATTGTGCCGCCATACCTAAGCCAGCAAAGCCAGCGCCTAAAATTACTACTTTATAAGATTTATCTTGGATATTTTGAGTCATAATTTTTCTCCAATAACTATGTATTTTGATTCTTGATGCTAATTAAGCAGGTTCGTATTTATTATCTACATCATATAAAGATATGCCTTTGGTTTCTTTAAACATAAAGACCGAAGCGAGTGAAATGATCAATAAAGCAACTAAGTACATAACAATTTGAGTTGTGCCACCATAAGTTTTAAGTAAGTAAACTGCGATGATAGGTGCTAATGAACCGCCTAAGATTGATGCAATTTGATATGCCCATGATGAGCCAGTGTAACGAACGCGTGTTGGAAAAATTTCTGAGAAGAAAGCTGCTTGTGGTGCATAACAGCAACCTTGTAAAAATAAACCAATGCACATGACTAAAACATAAGTGAAGAAGTTGCCGCTATCTAAACCATTGAAGTAGAAGAATACCCAAATTAATAAGCCAATATATCCAAAAATAATTGTTTTCTTGCGACCAATAGTATCTGCTAAATATCCGCTAAAAATCATTGAGCAGAATTGGAAGGCATTTGCGATTGCCAATAACCAAAGAATATTAGAGTATTTAACTTGGTGAACAAATGATAAGTAAGTGATAGAGAATACTACAATGATGTAATACACTGCATTTTCAGCCATACGCATGGTTACAGTTAAAATAGCTTCACGAGGGAATGATCTGAATAATTCTTTAATGCCAGCTTTTTGCTTATTTTCTTTGATTTTTTTCTGTGCTTCTAAAAAGATCGGTGCATCATGGACATTTCTTCTGATGTAGTAAGCTAAGAAGATGATCAATGCTGATAGCCAGAAAGCAACACGCCAACCCCATGATAAGAATGCTTCATCTGTTAATGTCACTGACATTCCAAATAAAACTAAGCTTGCAATAAGATTACCTAAACAAGCGGCTGCTTGTGGGAAGCTTGCCCAAAAACCCCGTCTATTCTCAGGGCTGTGTTCTGTAATTAAGAGAACAGCACCACCCCATTCACCACCAACAGCTAAGCCTTGAACAAATCGCAATACAACTAATAAAATAGGGGCTGCGTATCCTATTGTGTCAAAGCCAGGGAGTAAGCCCATTGCAAATGTTGAGACGCCCATCATTAAAATGCTGATCTGTAATAAACGTTTTCTACCTAACTTATCGCCAAAATGCCCAAAAACAATCCCACCAATTGGTCTGGCAAGAAATCCGATTGCATATGTACCAAATGCAATTAATATGCCATCTAATGCTGTGCCTGCATTTGGAAAGAATAATTTGCCAAAGACTAAGGAGCTTGCGATCCCATAGATGAAAAATTCATACCATTCTGCAACGGTGCCTACCATTGAGGCACCAACGATTTGTCTAAAACCACGTTTTTTTGTTGTTTCTGCCGTGCTAACCATAAACCCTCCATATTGTAGTTATGTACTACACTTTTTATTTTTATTACAAAAATGAATACGTATTCATAAGTTATTTATCGCTCAAAGAAAATCAATAGTCAAGAAAAATTAGTCAAAATGTAGTTTTAATATTGTTTTTTATTTTAAGGATTCAGTTAATTACGGGTTTCGTTATAATTCATATCAAATTTTATATATAATCTTTAATAAATAATAAAAGGAGCATTATGTGAGAGAGAAAAAGTCAGTAGGAATGAGTGATAGAGCTTCATCCAATAGTGTTGCCAGATTGGCTAATGTATCACAGGCGACTGTTTCTAGAGTATTGAATCACCCTGATAAAGTGGGTGAAGAAACTAAAAGAAGAGTGCTAAGGGCGATTGAAGAGTTGGGTTATGTACCTAATCAGAATGCAAGAGAATTAGTTTCAGGATTATCGAAGGTGATTACATTGATTTCAGGACCTTTAGAAAATCCATTTTTTGTTGATACCACTGCATCCATTGTGCATTTTGCGACGGAGAAAGGATATAAAGTTAATATTTATATTGTGGGCGATGCTGATATAGAAGAAACATATAAGGAGGCTTTATCGCATCGTGCAGATGGACTGATTATGTCCTGTATTTTGTATGATGATCCAATTTTAAAAACACTAGAAAGACTCAGGTTGCCATTTGTAACCTATAATCGACGCCATAAAAATAAAGTCAATTATGTAGAATTTGATAACTACAATGCGGTAAAGCAGGCTTGTGAGTTTTTACATAAAAAACAATATGAAGCAATTTTTTGGGTGGGTGGAACTTTAGAGGTAAGTACGTTTAAGTATCGTTTTAAAGGCTTTCAAGATGGTTATGAGCAAATTTTTAATAAAAAACTAACATCATTTGATTACATTAATAAGAAAAATATAGATTATGCAGTGTTAAAAGAAAATATTTTGCATTGGTATCAAAAAACGCCAGGCAAGAAAGTGATTCTAGCTGCCACAGATTCTATTGCTTTAAAGTTATTGAGTTTGACGAAAGAGTTGGGGTTAAAGTGCCCTGAAGATATTGGTGTTATGGGGATGGATAATGTTGAATTGAGCAAGCATCCTTATATTGATTTAACAACCATTGGAAGTGCGCAAAACATTGGTTTATTAGCGATTCAAGAGCTTATTTATAATATTGAGCATGGATTAAATAATAATATTGCCTACACAGTTGCTACAAAAATCTTTGAAAGAGGAACCACAAATTAGTTTGACCTTATAAATTTTATTATGTATATATTAATTATATTCATAAATGAATACGTATACATTATAAAAACTACTAGGGGAATAAGGATATGGTCTTAAAAACTACAATGATTGCAAATACATATCATGGCTGGGATTCACTATGGACATTACCGCAATTACTAGAACCTTTTAATGTAAAAAAAATTTTACTCATCAGTGATCCTTTTTTACAAAAAAATGGATTGATCGATCGATTAAAAGCATCTTTAAATGATTATGAAATCATAGTGTTTGATGATGTGAATGAAGAGCCAAAACTTGAACTGGCCGAACGATTGGTTGATTTTGCCAAAGAAATTAAGTGTGAGTTAGTCATTGGTATTGGTGGTGGAAGTGTTTTAGACTTGGCAAAATTAGTCGCAGTTCTGGTCACTCATGATGGCAGGGTGAAGGATTATTTGAATTTGAGTGGCACTAAAAAATTGAATAACAAAGGCATTCCTAAAATTATCATACCGACAACATCTGGCACAGGTTCTGAAGTGACCAATATTTCAGTATTGGCATTAGAAAATACGAAAGATGTGATCAATCATGATTATTTGTTAGCAGATATTGCATTGTTAGATCCTGCATTGACGGTGACTGTGCCACCCAAAGTAACTGCGGCAACAGGGATTGATGCATTAACACATGCAATTGAAAGTTATTTGTCAGTTAATGCTAACTATATTACGAAAGGCTTGGCATTGTATGCGATTACATTAATCACGCGATCCCTGAGAACCGCGGTCAAAGATGGTACAAATCAAGAAGCAAGAAGTGAGTTGAGCTATGGCAGTTATATTGCGGGCTTATCTTTTTTTAATGCCGGTGTGGGTGGTGTGCATGCTTTGGCTTATCCTTTGGGCGGGCAATATCATATCAGTCATGGTGAATCGAATGCATTATTATTGCCTCATGTTTTGACATATATTCGTGAATCTTGTCCTGAATTATTAAGAGATATATATGTTGCGATGGGTTTTGAGGTATCCAATCTGAGCGTTGATGAAGCATCTTATGCATGCATAAAAGAAATTACACAATTGGTTGCTGATGTAGGGATTCCAAGTAGTCTGAAAGCCTATGAAATAGGTGAAGAAAATTTACCAGAATTAACTCAAGATGCGATCAAGCAGACGCGATTATTGGCAAGAAGTCCCATGACTCTTTTAGAAAATGATATCTTTAATATTTATCGTTCAGCATGGCTTGGTGCTAATTAATTGAAAATTATAAAGGAGCATGATCGTGGAAAGCATTAATGTATATAACCCTGCAACTGGTGAAGTATTAGCGAATTTAGCTGTAGATACTACAGCGCAAATTCAAGAAAAATTGAAAAAAGGACATGATGCTTTGCAGTCATGGCGCCAAACTTCTGCTTATGAAAGATCAGCATTATTATTAAAATGGGCTGAGTTAATCATTCAACATAAAGAGTCAATTGCCAAAGTAATGACTGAAGAGAATGGTAAGCCCTATAAAGAATCTTTGGGTGAAGTTGATTATGCTGTGAGCTATTTAACATGGTATGCGGAAGAAGCTAAGCGTATTTATGGTCGTACAATACCAGCAGGTTCTGTCAATAAACGAATTGTAGTAACGAGACAAGGCGTTGGATTGGTTGCTGCTATCACGCCTTGGAACTTTCCTGCAGCAATGATGACTCGTAAAGCAGGCCCTGCTTTAGCAGCAGGCTGTACTTTTATCGTAAAGCCCGCTGAAGATACGCCATTAACCATGATTCGTTTGGTGGAATTGGCGCATGAAGCAGGCATTCCAAAAGATGTTGTGCAATGCGTAGTTGGCGCAGGTTCTATTGTTGGCCCAATATTTACTGATAGTGAATATGTTCGTAAATTAACATTTACAGGCTCTACACCTGTAGGAAAACGTTTAATTAGTGAAAGTGCAAATACTGTAAAGCATGTTTCTATGGAGTTAGGTGGGCATGCACCATTTATTGTCTGCGAAGATGCAGATATGGATTTTGTTGTTGGTCAAGCGATTGCTTCAAAATTTAGGAATGCAGGTCAAACGTGTGTTTGTGCTAATCGATTTATTGTTCACGAGTCAGTATTTTCAGAATTTAGCGAAAGGTTTACAGCAGCGGCAAAAGCACTCAAAGTGGGAAATGGGTTGGAAGCTAGCACAGATGTTGGGCCTTTAATTAATCGCAAAGGTT
This sequence comes from uncultured Wohlfahrtiimonas sp., assembly GCA_947631095.1. Lineage (GTDB taxonomy): Bacteria > Pseudomonadota > Gammaproteobacteria > Cardiobacteriales > Wohlfahrtiimonadaceae > Wohlfahrtiimonas. The sequence goes on along the minus strand of CANRJX010000033.1, from coordinate 3,745 downwards.
ATGACAAAGTTATTGCACAAATAGAAGATGCAAAACAAAAAGGAGCAACAGTATTAACGGGTGGTAAAGGAATTGCTGATGAAGAAAAGCATACTTATTTTGTTGAGCCAACTGTTTTAAGCAATGTCACTTTAGATATGGATATCATGACAGAAGAAACGTTTGGACCTGTTGCGCCGATTATTACTTTTAAAACCAATGAAGAAGCGATTGAAATTGCCAATGGAACGCCATTCGGGTTGGCTGCTTATTATTTTACAAACAATTATAAAACAGGGGTTTATTTCCAAGAGCATTTGGATTTTGGAATTATCGGCTGGAATGATGGTTTACCAAGTGCAGCGCAAGTTCCATTTGGTGGTTTCAAAGAGAGTGGTTTGGGGCGTGAGGGCGGAATCGAAGGAATTGAGCCTTATTTAGAAACTAAGTATTTATCCATCGGTAATTTATAGTGAGGGTAGATTATGCCAAAAGTTATGATCATCACGGGAGGTTTTAAAGGAATCGGTTTCGCGACTGCTCAAAAGTGTTTAAAAGCGGGGCATAAAGCTATTTTGGTCGATAAAGATCAAAGTTACGAAGCCACAGTTCATCAAAATCTCTCTGAATTTAAAAGTCATTTTATAACGATTGTTTGCGATGTTACTAATGAAAGCTCGGTAGAAAAAATGGTAGAACAAGCGTATCAGACATTTGGAAAGATCACGACTGTTATTAATAATGCAGGTATTTTTGTGAATAATAGGGCTGATAATGTGACTAAAGAAACATTTGATAAAATCATGGATATTAATGTTTGGGGAAGCTTGTTAGTTTCTAAATATGCCATCCCTTATTTACGACAAGCTCAAGGTGCATCGATTGTGAATGTGTCATCGATAACTGGTTTGATTGGTACGAAAAATCGTAATCTTTATGTAACTTCTAAACATGCTTTGGTGGGCGTGACGAGAAATAGTGCTATAGAGCTTGCTGTGGATGGAATTCGTGTAAATGCAGTTTGTCCTGGTTTAACTGAAACGGATATGTCTGAAAAATTAATCGAAGGCGATGGTGGAGGAAAAGAAGCTAGAGATAAATTGGAGCAAGCTTATCCTTTAGGTCGATTGGGGTTGCCTGAAGAAATTGCTAATGCGATCTATTTTTTAGCTTCTGATGATGCATCTTTTATTACAGGAGCGATTTTGCCAGTAGATGGAGGGTATACCGCGGCGTAAATACTAAAGATGTAGATTATTGATATTATGATAAAAAATATAAGTTGTTAATAAATAAAGCAAGTAAGTAATGAATGAGAAAAACTCATGGGAGCAATACTTTTTTTGGCTTTATTATGCTTAAATAGTATGACATGTTGATAAAAATCATATAAGTATTAAAAAGAGTTTGCTTTTGAAGAATGGAGGCTTTGAAAGTAGAACTCAGCAAAGCAAAAAGAGGATATAAGGGGATTTCATGAGAATTAAGCCATTACCACCAATGAATAGCTTAATTGTATTTGAGGCGGCTGCACGCCACCTCAGTTTTACATTAGCTGCAAATCAATTAAATGTTACGCAAGGAGCAATCAGTAGGCAAATTAGGCAATTAGAAGAGTATCTGGGTCGGGAATTATTTGTTCGAGCGAATCGAAATATTTATTTAACGCCAACAGGATTGCAATATTATCAAACAATTTATAATTCTTTGTTGGATGTTGCACATGCAACAGCTGAAATAAAAAAATGGAAAGGAGAAGATCAAATTACAGTTGCTACAACCAATGCGATGGCTGCTTTGTGGTTATTGCCTAAAGTTGCAACTTTTGAGCAAAATGAGGGGATAGATTTAAGAATTTTAACCACAGAAAACATTTTAGATTTAAATAAAATGGATTGTGATATTGCATTGTTTTACTGTAAAACACCACCAGCTGAGATGAAATCAACAGTATTATTTGCTGAAGAAGTATTTCCTGTGTGCAGTCCTGTTTATTTGTCGAAATTTACTCATTCAAATGATCCAGAAGAGATATTTAAACAGAATCTTTTATATTTGGATGAGTCGCAAAAAGATTGGATAACGTGGCCAGAATGGTTTGATGCGGTGGGTCTACCAAATATCAAGCCTAAAAACAAAATGAATATCAACAATTATCCTTTATTAATACAAGCAGCTGTTCATGGGCAAGGTGTTGCTTTGGCTTGGGGATCTTTATTAGATGATCATTTAGAAAAAGGAACATTAGTTCGTCCTGTGGAAACAATGCTAAAAACAGAAGCAAGTTTTTGTATGTTGGAACCTAAGAATAGAGGTGCTATATCTTCAAGTGTTAAGCAATTTCGTAGCTGGCTAATGGATATTACCACTAGCGAAGTTGGGAAAACTGGATTAGTTAATACTTATATGTAATTACTTAATTTAAAAGGAAAGATATTGATTGTCTTTCCTTTTGCATTTTTATAATAAACGAGATTCAAATGGATAGAGGGTTAAAACCTCAGGTTCTTGGTCTGTGATTAAAACCTGATTTTCTAATTTAACACCAGGACCACCATTTTTATGGCCAACATAGCTTTCAACGCACATAACCATGCCAACTTCTAAAGTTCCATCGTAGCCAAAGCTATCCCATGCTTCAGGAAAGTAGATGCCAGGAGCTTCATCACATAACCCCACACCATGATAAAGAAAAGAATAATGATGATATTCATTAGGATTATATGTGAGGGCTCGATGTGTTAATTCTTTATAGGTGATGCCTGCTTTTAAGAGCTCTGTGTTAGTTAGAATTTGTTCATGTGCCATTTGGTAGATTTGCTTCTGTTCTGATGTTGGTGATTGATCACCGCATAACCAAGTTCTTGAAGTATCTACACAGAATCCATAAGCACCAATTAAATCTGTATCGAAAGCAACCAAATCACCATTTTGAATAATTCTGCCACTGCACTCTTGATACCAAGGATTACATCTTGGTCCTGATGCCAATAATCTCGTTTCTATCCATTCACCACCACGAGCTATATTTTCAGCATGTAAGTATGACCATAAGCGCTGTTCAGAAATCCCAGGCTCTAAATGATCATACATAACTTGAATGGCTGAGTCCGTCGCATGGATAGCGCATTTCATCGCGTGAATTTCATCAATTCCTTTGATGGCACGAGCATGTTCCATGATTTCTTCACCATTAAAAATGGTTAACCCAAGTTGTTCTAGTTCTCTGATGCCTTCTGAATTACATTTATCAATCGCAATTTTTTTATTACCATGACCATGTTTTAAAACAGAGTCATAAATTTCAGAAGCCCATTTTTTTGCTTGTTCTTCGATGCGAGTGCCTGCACAAAAATAAAACCAGGAGATAGATGGATGAATTTCAGTGATATTTTGGGCATGATCTGCAAGAAAATCACATTGATCAAATTCCCATAGTACGATTTGTCCATCTGCTGAAATATATGTATATCTACCAGCATTGTGTAAAGTCCAAACTTGCATGTTAGTAGTGCCAGTCGCATAGCGAATATTGATTGGGTCATACAATAATATGCCTGCAAGGTCGCTTTGTTGTAGAGCATTACAAATTCTTTCTAATCGATATGCTTGCATGCGATCTAGATTGGGCAAGGTTAAGCCTGCTTTTATCCATTCATTTGTCGCCAATTCTCCAGGCCCAATTTGATGGGTAATCCTCCCATAAATAACCGAAGTTAAAAGTAGAGGTTAAGCAGCCATTAAAGGTGGTCGTCCTTGATTAGCT
>CANRJX010000032.1 GCA_947631095.1 uncultured Wohlfahrtiimonas sp. | reverse complement strand
CATATATTTGTTGAACCCATTGCCCAACAATTCTTCAATATCAAAAATGCTTTTGGCATTCAAATCGAAGATGAAAATAACCATTACACTGGGAAGATCAACGGCATTGCACCTTATCAAGCAGGAAAGGTTAATGTATTGAATCATTACATTATGAATCAGAATATTGAATATCATCAGACAATCAAAAACTGCTACTTTTATAGCGACTCAATTAATGATTTACCATTACTGGAAATTGTTGGTTATCCGAACGTTGTGAATCCTGATATCGCTCTCAATAAGATTGCAACGAATTATAATTGGCCTGTTCTACAATTCACAACTCTTCTGAAATAATGTCAAAATCATATTTTAAACGCGCATTTTCCATATAGGTTTTAGACTTTAATTCTTCATATTTTTTAAATACACGATTGGAATATTTTAGCGTTTTATCATCTTTGCTGCCGTTATAACGATGTAAAGCAGCCCTTAAATTACCTTCTTTATAGACATATTCCATTAAAATTTCTGTGCCAATAGCAATATTGGCACGAATGTCATACAGAACATCTGGATCACCATATTTACTGATTTTATCCAAGTGCCATTTAGGCACAACCTGCATCAAGCCTATTGCACCAACAACACTTTCTGCACGCGGTTTATATGTGGATTCTACAAAAATGATGGCCAATAATAGCTCTAAATCAATTTTGTATTTGCGCGCATTAATATCAGCGCTACGCACTAGAATGCGTGCTTCTGACTCAGTGAGATCATAATTTTTCAATAAATAACGTATGATTCTTTGTCGTTTATTCCGACGGATATCATTACGATGCTGAAATTTTTCAATCACACCGCTGAATCGCTCTAAATCCCTTATGGTAAACAGCGACATTGACTCATTAGATAACCCCCAAAACTTCAGCATATCAAAGGGCTCAAAATCTTCTAAAATATCACCGGACACAATATCAAACTGTGCACTTTTTGGTTTTTGATTACCTGTATATGACAAAGTATAAAAAATGATGACGAATAAAGCTAAGAGAATGCTCCCGATAATTCTTATGTTTTTTTGGATGATTGATGGAATCATGCAGCCTATTTCGATGATTAAACAAGCGCAGATTATACCAATAAAAACAAATAGATCAGATAAAATTAATTGCCATTATTGATAGGTATCAACCCTATTATGCCAACCTGGTAACCAGCGTTGTTCGTTTCGATCTTTGGCCGCATTATTCACTCGAGTGGTTAATACATTTTTAGCAGATTGACGAAAGCTTGCCATCAAATTTTGTTGTGTGAGCTGGTCATTCATTCCTTCTAAAACTTGTAATAAACCCCAACCCTGATTGTTATAACGCTCATTAGGGTTAATGCCTTCACCTTTGAAGTTAATGTAATCAATCAGTGCATATAAACCACTTGGGTCATTTAGCAAAGCATTAAAATTTTGTTCTACTTTTTTCTTGTGATTCGTATGCTCCAAAATTTTCGGCAACGATGCATTTAAACGATTAGCAATAAACTCAATTTGTACCGATTGAGTATTATATAAAAAGGATTCTAAATCCTTAAATGCTTGATCATTTTGTTTTGCAGTCAAAAATTCAGCTTGAGTTTTCCAAGGTGCATAACGATACATGCGCAACAACCATGGCAACTCTATATTTTTAGATTGATAAAATTGTACTAATAATGGAAAACTCTCTTCAAAGCGTTCAGGCTCATTGTATTTGTACCAAATAAAATGCCCAATGCCTAAAGAAGGGAAATTCTCACCATTGTTCCAAACCACTAAATTTTCACGTTTTCCGCCAGTTTCATTGCGATAAATTTTTGCTGCAATCTCTGTTAATGTTTGTTCTGGAATTTTAATGTCAGCAAAACTAATGCTCAAAAAAAACAATACAACAGTGGCTAAACGAATCAACATCTTTAACTCCAATCCAATAAAAAAGCGCTTTTAAGCGCTTCATTGTCAGTATTTTTAATAAAAAATCAATTTAAAATATTCGGCTCTTGGTTAATGCCTTGAAACTTAAATAACTTCGCTTCTTTAAAATCTTTTGTGGCATTCCCTGAAAAAATATTGATCTGTTCAGGCCCTAAATCTAGCTTCATTACTTTGCCTGTTTTTTCGCTGAAATCGATCTGTTTCAAATCCACCCAGAAAGTATTCGGGGTTAATGCGGACTCAAAGAAATATAACAATTCTTTGTGATCAACAACTGTGCGCCAACGGGTTGAAGAGATATTTGGTTCTGATTCTGTGTTTAGACCAAAAGGAACAGAAACATTTCGAATCACGCTGAATACACTTGCGATCGATGTACGCATGTCTTTATCTTTAGGAATGGCATTGATATAAAAAGATGCTCGAGCAAATCTATCAGATGCGCGATTGGTTCCAGGCAACATCACTGTGCCACCAATTTGTTGCCAATAAGTATTTAATGCCAACTGTTGATCAAAGGTTGGTGAGTTAGTCATCACTTGATATTCTCGACTATGATGAATGACTTGCTTACCTTTAATGTATTCAATGATTGCGCTATCACCTGTCGCATCAGACAATGACAAATGCAATGTTGCATTGCGCGATTCACCCGGTACATCATCCGTGACAACCACAAACTCTTCTTTTGCTAATGCATCCACAGCTTCTTGAACAGTCGCAAAATTATCCAATACATATTGTGCCCAAGCTGAAATAGATAGCAATTTTTTACCTGTTGTAGGATCCGGATATTCAGATTCAACCAGCCATAATAAATTCGCAGCCAAGCCTTTTTCATTTACGCCATCTGTGCTTGAAATATCATAGCCCGATGCAATAACACTGCCATATTTAGAAACCCATTCAACAGAATTTGGGCCTGCGCCACCATTTTGATGAATGCCTTTGGGTAAAATCCATAAATTTGTCCCTACATCCACTTTCCAATCCATTGAACGACCTGTAATTACACGATCATTATCACCTAAAAATACTGCTCGTGTACATGCAAACCCAATAGGAATCGCGGCAAGACAAACTGTCATAACTGCTGCCGATAATAAACGGCGTGTATAATTTTTCATGTAATCACCTGTAATTATGGAGTGAAGCATTTATTTTATAGAAATTATCTGCTTTGTAACTAAGTTTATTAATAATACTGATATTAATGTATATTATCGATTATTCAATAAAACTAAATTCATGGATTAATCATGGCTAATAAAAATAAACTTATTGTACTCGGCAGTACTAACATCGACCATATTTTAAATGTTCCTTACTTTTTAGCACCAGGAGAAACTTTAAGCGCACAACAATATCAAGTTTCAATGGGTGGAAAAGGTGCGAATCAAGCCGTTGCAGCAGGTAGAGCAGGTGCAAATATTCAATTTATTACCGCAGTTGGTAAAGATTCATTTGGCGAAGAAGCCTTAGCTCAATTTAAAAAAGATGGGATTGATGCATCTTTAATTGAAACTATTGAGGGTGAAAAAACAGGTGTGGCACTTATTTTCGTCAACAATGAAGGTGAAAATATGATTGGTATTCATCCTGGTGCTAATGCCCATATTTCACCAGAAATATTACAAAAAAAATTAGATGCCATTCAATCAGCATCAGCTTTATTAATGCAACTAGAAATTCCTTTAGAAACCATTGAGCTTGCCACAAATTATGCAAAAGACAATGGTGTACTGATCGCATTAAATCCTGCGCCAGCAAAAGAGTTACCAGATGAATTATTATCCAAAATAGACATCATCACACCGAATGAAACAGAGGCGGAAATTTTAACAGGCATAAAAGTAGATTCTGTTGAAAGCGCAGAAAGAGCTTCAACAATTTTGCATGATAAAGGGATTAAAATTGTCATTATTACTATGGGAAGTAAAGGTGCTTGGGTAAGCGAGGATAAACAAGGGACTTTAATCTCAGGCTATAAAGTACAAGCTGTCGATACCATCGCAGCTGGTGATACATTTAATGGCGTTTTGATGACAGCATTATTAGATGGTTTAGATTTGCATGCTGCCATTCAAAAAGCAAATGCCGCGGCTGCCATTGCAGTGACTAGAAAAGGGGCTCAACCATCCATTCCAGATATAAATGAAATCGAAGCATTTTTAAAAAATGTCTAATATTCATATGGCTTAAGGCATCAATTAAAAATGATGCCTTAACTTAAAAGATTAATTATAACGATTTAAAATGAAATCCAAGGCTTTATCAATCTCTGCGATCAATAGTAATATCTCTTCACAATGATCATTTTCACCCATTGTAAAAAATTCAGTTTGTTGCTGTGCTTTAATTGATTCTGCAATTTTTGCCGCAGGTTTAAATACATATTCACCTTTAGAGTTTTGCTCTTCTGCTAACGAATAAAATTTATCTGTCATGCCTACAGAGTAAAATCGTGCTTCAGGCAATAAGCTTCTCCAGATATACAAGGCAAAAAAACCACGAACATAAGCGCCTTTTTGTGTTGCAGACAATACATCTAACAATAAGTGAATGGCTGCTTTTTGGCTCGGATTAAACTCACAAGCATAATCAATCCCACTTGTCGCTTTAGGCGCATTCACAATTTCAATTAAATCATTGGGATTAATCATAAAAGACATGCTTTCAGCACGTTTTGTCGTTTCTGCTCTATGAGGATTATTTACACCCGTTGCAATAAATGCTTCATAACGATCACGCACTGAACTTAATAACTCACCAAACTCTAAATCTTTTATCTCTGATGACCTTACTTCTAAAAATAACTCCTGAAACATCATCTCCACCCCCTTATTTTATATGTTGACTGATTACTAATTTGTTAATGAATAATTAATATTTATTCTAACCTCAAATAATTAGTCTATACAATTAATTTTAAATTTCAGCTAATAAAGTCTATATACCTTTTTAATAACATATATTATAATTAAACAACTTTAAGTTATAATGAGTGATGACATTACTATGAAAACTGCTTATATCGTTCAAACATTCACCAGACAAGGCAATGGCCAATCGTCAAAATTATTCAATGACCCAGCAGTACAATGCGCTTCAGCAGAAGAAGCGATCAATCGTGCAGAACGTTTTTCAGAGCTTCGTGCAGGCGTATTAGCAATATCGCAAGCATATGATGAAACAACAGGAGATTATGGCGACATGAAAGTACTGGCACATTATGGAGAAATTCCTGAAGGTGCATTAGGCTACGATGATTAAATAAAAAAGGCGCGAACAGCGCCTTTTTTAATCTCTGATCATTAGCTATAAATTTGGCTGTTATTATCTAAAAATTCTTTAGATTTTTCCTTCATACCTTCAGCGATCTTTTGCTCAATAAATTCACCCGTTTGATCTTTTAACTTAATATCTTGTGAAATTTTCATACTACAGAATTTAGGTCCACACATTGAACAGAAATGTGCAACTTTAGCACCTGCTGCTGGTAATGTTTCATCGTGATATTCGCGTGCACGCTCAGGATCTAAACCTAAGTTAAATTGATCTTCCCAGCGGAATTCAAAACGAGCTTTTGACAATGCATCATCACGTTTTTGTGCATTTGGGTGACCTTTGGCTAAATCTGCTGCGTGTGCTGCTAATTTATACGTAATCACACCCACACGAACATCTTCACGATTCGGCAAGCCTAAATGCTCTTTTGGCGTTACATAACACAACATCGCAGTACCATACCAGCCAATCATTGCAGCACCAATTGCTGACGTAATGTGATCATACCCCGGTGCAATGTCAGTCGTTAATGGGCCTAATGTATAAAAAGGCGCATCATCACAATGCTTCTCTTGCATTTCCATATTTTCTTTAATTTTATGCATCGGCACATGACCTGGTCCTTCGATCATCGTTTGAACATCGTGTTTCCAAGCAATTTTCGTTAACTCACCCAATGTTTCTAATTCAGCAAATTGCGCAGCATCATTCGCATCAGCAATCGAACCTGGACGTAAACCATCTCCTAAAGAAAACGAGATATCATATTGCTTCATGATTTCACAGATTTCTTCAAAATTTTCATAGATGAAGTTTTCTTTATGATGTGCTAAACACCACTGAGCCATAATCGAACCGCCACGAGAAACAATACCTGTTACGCGTTTTGCAGTTAATGGAATATAACGCAATAAAACACCCGCATGGATCGTAAAATAATCCACGCCCTGCTCTGCTTGCTCGATTAATGTATCGCGGAAAACTTCCCAAGTTAGATCTTCAGCGATGCCATTAACTTTTTCTAAAGCTTGATAAATAGGTACAGTACCAATTGGCACTGCAGAGTTACGAATGATCCATTCGCGCGTTTTATGAATGTCTTTACCTGTTGATAAATCCATCACATTGTCTGCGCCCCAGCGAGTCGCCCACGTCATTTTTTCCACTTCTTCTTCGATTGAAGAAGTCACAGCCGAGTTACCAATATTCGCATTGATCTTCACGTGGAAGTTTTTACCAATGATCATCGGTTCAGATTCAGGGTGATTGATGTTATTTGGAATAATTGCTCGCCCAGTTGCAATCTCATCACGCACAAACTCTGGGCTCATGCCCTCACGAATGGCAATAAATTCCATTTCAGGCGTAATGATGCCTTTGCGAGCGTAATGCATTTGTGTCACATTTTGTCCTGCTTTGGCACGCAATGGCTTTCTTTTTAATCCTGGAAACGCACCTTCTAAGTTGCGAGGATCATTCAAATCACGATAACCATTATCCGCTGCTTTAATTTCACGCCCTTCGTACTCTTCAACATCACCACGTTCTAAAATCCAATTACGACGCAATGCTGGCAAGCCTTTAGTTAAGTCGACTGTATAATTACTATCTGTGTATGGGCCACTTGTATCATAAACACGGAATGGTTCATTTTGCTCAATGATCTGCCCTTTACTGTCTAAAGTTGGGTCTAATGTGATTTCCCTCATGGGTACTCGAATGTCTGGTCGACTACCAATCACATAAATTTTTTGGCTGCGTGGAAAACTTGATTTAATCTCTATTTTGCTTGTTGTCATGAAAACTCCCTAGAAAAGTAAAAAACGAGAGTCTGGCAACGTAATGAAATATGAACGGCTATAAGCTTTTAAAAACCCATAAAAAAACCTTACTTTCACAAAAGTGAAAATAAGGCTCATTTAGTCGTTCGGATATACTTCCCTACGCTGGTATGAGCCAGATCAGGTCCAAAGGGTTTAAAAGCACGTTCGCTTTAATCTCAGCCCACAGCGTGGACACCCCCAGTGAAATCAGCAATACTTATAGCCCTTATTTTTGGGAAATGCAAATTTTCACGCTGAAGACTTCATGACATATTTAGATGGAAAAAATATTATGTCGAATAATCTCAATATTATGCCGACCTTCAGATTTAATGAAGTAACTAATTAGATGCTCCGTAATACTCGATAACTTAGCATCTTTACGCCAAACAACTCCTACAGCCATAGAAGGTGGTGCAGGAGATAAAGGAATGCTATAAATTCGTTTACCCTCCAATGACCAAGGACGATAAACAGCATCAGATAAAATCGTAATACCTGTGCCATATGCGACCATACTGCGTACAGCTTCTACAGAAATTGTGCGTAATATAATGTTTGGCTCTCCACCATATTCCTTCCAAAAATTCATTGCCCAATTTTCAGCTTCATCAAAAGTTAGCATGACATAAGGCTCGTTCTTAATATCTTCAAACATGACACTTTCTTTCTCTAATAACCTATGCCCATCCGGCACCCATAATCTTCGAGTCGAAACAAATAAGTTTTTTACCAATAAATTTGGATTATTCATATTAGAGCTCAATAAAATTGCCAAATCGATTGTGCCATTTTCTAAACCTTGCTCAACTTTTTCACGTGATAACTCTAGAACATTAATTTTAAGATTTGGATACAACTTTTGAATACGACTTAAATGCATCGGTAAAACATAGCTAATAATCGTTCCTGTACCAGCTATCGTTATCTCCCCATGATGCTGATTGATATTGCGAACATTCATAGCTGTATCAATTTTTTCTAAAATTTCATAAGAATTCTTCAAAAATAAATGGCCAGCCTCTGTAAGCTCCATTCCAGTCGGTAATCGTATAAATAAATCCGCATGAATGATCTCCTCCAACTGCTTAATCGCAACCGTAATGGCAGACTGAGTAATGTTCAACCTCTGTGATGCCAAAGAAATTTGCCCAGCTTCTGCAGTTGCGACAAAGTAATGCAGTTGTTTTAAAGTGAAAGACATTGAAATGACTCCGGTATTAATTTTTTTTATATGAAAGGTTAAAAAAATAGAATTGTTTTATCTCTAAAAAATACTTTATTGTAAATTTAAACACAATACAAATAGATAAAACCCTTAGAAATACCAGTATTTATCGCATTATTGCGAATATAAAATAAAAAATCAGGAGAGAATATTTTGAAAAAAAACCATATAGATATTAATTCCGACTTAGGAGAAGGATTCGGAATTTGGAAAGCAGGCGATGGTCAAGATAACGAGATTATGAAATTAATTTCATCCGCTAATATTGCAACAGGATTCCATGCTGGCGATCCATCAATCATGAACCATACGGTTAAACTTGCAGAGAATAATAATGTTGGCGTAGGTGCTCACCCCGGCTATCGTGATCTTGTTGGCTTTGGACGTAGAGAAATTAATGCAACAAAAGATGAATTAATCAACGATATTCTCTATCAAGTGGGCGCATTAGATGCATTTGCAAAAAAATATAACGTCAAAATACAGCACATTAAACCTCATGGCGCGCTGTATATGAAAATTGCGAAAGACGAAGATTTATCTGAAATTTTCGTTAAAACCGTACAACACGTTTATCCTGAGGCATACATTTTTTGTATGGATATTTCCAAAACCTATGCGATTGCTAAAAGCCTAGGACAACCAGTGATTCGCGAATTTTATGCTGATCGTGATTATGATGATACAGGCAGTTTAGTATTCACACGCAGTGTCGGTCAATTAGATGCGAATGTAGTAAGCAATAAAATTTTAACCGCATGTTTAGAGGGAAAAGTAAAAACAGTAACAGGTCAGTGGAAAGAGATTGAATTCGATTCGATTTGTATTCACAGCGATACACCGGGAGTCGTAGAATTATTAAAACACATACATAGCGCATTAAATGCTAATAATATTACAGTTAGCAATCAGTTTAACCATTAAAAAATATGTAACACACCATAATAATTATTAAAAAATATTTAAAATCTATTAACAACCAAGGAGAAAACAATGGAAATTTTAAGTCCTATGCCAGGAACATTTTATCGTCGTCCGTCACCAGATGCTGCATGTTACGTGGAAGCTGGTCAAGCCGTTCAAGAAGGAGATGTACTTGGTCTTATTGAAGTTATGAAGCAATACAGTGAATTAAGAGCGAGCCAATCTGGCATTATCGAATCAATTTTAATTGAAGATGGTGATGCAGTCGAAGCAGGCCAAGCAATTATCATTATCAAATAACTTTATAGTATTCAATCATAGGTGATTTAATGAAAAAATTATTAGTCGCAAATCGCGGTGAGATCGCCGTGCGCATCATAAAAGCTGCGAAAGAATTAAATATCCCCGTAGTGCTTGCTCATAGTAGTGCCGACAAAGAAAGTTTAGCTGCTAAGTTAGCTGATGAATGTATCGAAATTGGACCTGCACAAGCAATTAAAAGCTATTTAAATCAAAATGCAATTATTGAGGCTGCAAAAGCGATTGGTGCAGATGCAATTCATCCAGGTTATGGCTTTCTTGCAGAAAACTCTGATTTTGTAGCTCGTTTAGAAGAAGAAAATATCATCTTTGTAGGCCCTAAAAGTGCGACTATCACTTTAATGGGTGATAAAGTTGCTGCACGTGAAACAGCAATTGCAGCAAATGTTCCTGTCGTACCAGGCAGCAATGGCATGTTGACGACTCTTGAAGAAGCTTTGAAATCAGCACCCAAGGTTGGTTATCCACTTATCATCAAAGCCTCTGCAGGTGGCGGTGGTAAAGGTATGCGAGTTGTTGAAAAAGAAGAAGACTTCGCAGCCGCATTTGAATTAGCGCAAAGAGAAGCACTCAGTGCTTTTGGATTCAATGGCATGTATTTAGAACGTTTTATTCCTCGTGCACGCCATATTGAAGTACAAGTATTAGGTGATGGTAAAAATGTTATCCACCTATATGATCGTGAGTGTTCTTTACAACGTCGTCGTCAAAAAGTTTTAGAAGAAGCACCTTCACCATCTTTAGATCATGAAACCCGTGAAGCATTATGTACATCTGCAGTTGCTCTAGCTAAAAGTGTTGATTATTGTGGCGCTGGAACTATGGAATATCTTTATGATGATAATACCGGTGAATTTTTCTTCATTGAAATGAATACACGTATTCAGGTTGAACACCCTGTTACTGAAATGATTACAGGTATTGATTTAATTCATGAGATGTTACACATAGCAGCCGGTAAGCCATTAACCATCCAACAACGTGATGTTAAAATCAATGGTGCAGCTCTTGAATGTAGAATTAATGCAGAAGATCCTTCAAATAACTTTATGCCTAACATCGGCACAATCGAGCGTTTAGAATGGGCAGATGGTCCAGGAGTTCGTACAGACTCAATGCTTTATGAAAGCTATACCGTTCCACCATTTTACGATTCAATGCTCGCTAAATTAATTGTATGGGCTGAAACTCGTGAAAAAGCATTATCACGTATGGAACGCGCAATTCTAGCCACAAAAATAGAAGGTTTAAAAACAACCCTACCACTGCACCTATCTCTAGTGCGTGATGCGGAAGTTCAAGCCTTCAATTTTCATACCAACTGGCTAGAAGACTGGATTACAAGACAAAGCTTACAATAAAAAAATATTAATAAACAATTCATAAACTATGAATTAAGGAGGAGTTTTATGTCTATTCGTTATGTTCCCTGTGGTGATGAATTTATCTTTGTCGAATTAAGCGAAGATATGTCGCTAGATGCTTTTTTTAAAGGAATAACGATCACAAATCGCTTAACTGAAATGAACGTACCGGGCGTTATGGAAATTTGCCCTGCGAATGCTTCATATCAAATTCGCTATAATCCAGATGTCATTTCAGTAGATGAATTATTAACCATATTAAAAAAATTAGATGCTGAAAGTGAAAATGCCCATATGCGTCTTAAAACAAGACTCATTGAAATTCCTGTATTTTTTAATGATCCATGGACAACTGAAGTTGCGCAAAAATTTAGAGACAGACATCAAGAACCTGAGTCCAAAAATGATATGGAATATGCGGCAAAAATTAATGGCTATGACAGCCCTGAATCATTTTTAAAAGCATATGTAGATTCACCTTGGTTTGTTTCAATGGTTGGGTTTGTGGCAGGTTTACCATTTTTCTTTCAAATGGTAGAAAGAAGCAAACAAATCGAAGTACCCAAGTATTTAAGTCCACGTTTAGACACCCCAAAACAAACAGTTGCAATGGGAGGCTGTTTTAGCTGTATCTATGCAGTTAGAGGTGCAGGTGGTTATCAGATGATGGGAATTACTCCTATTCCAATTTTTGATCCCGAGAAAAAAGGGGCTCATTTAAATGGCGAGATGGTGTTCTTCAAACCTGGTGACATCGTTAAATTTAAATCCATTACACAAGAAGAGTACGATCGTTATGTCAAAGAAGCAGAGGCAGGTACGATCAAGCTTCACACTAAAGAAGTGGATTTTTGTACTGAAGAATTTTTAAAAGATCCTATTGCTTATAACCAACAATTATTAGAGGGATTCTAAATGAATAAAACAATTGAAATTTTGAAACCTGGTCTTGCATCAACCATTCAAGATGAAGGCAGAGCTGGCTATTATCACTTAGGAATTCCACCATCGGGCGCAATGGATCAATATTCATATTATGCAGCGAATCTTCTTGTGGGTAATCCAAAAAATGCAGCAGTGATCGAATGCACATTTTTAGCACCAGAAATGAAATTTAATTGCGATGCTATCATTGCAATCACTGGCGGCAATTGTTCACCAAAAATCAATGGCGAAGAAAAAAATGCTAATGAACGCTTAATGGTTAAAGCAGGAGATATTCTTACATTTAGTTTTATGACTGCTGGTGCGCGAGCATATATTGCGATTGCAGGTGGAATCGATGTTCCTGAAATTTTAGGTAGCAAATCTACTTATCTATTGGGTGCAATCGGTGGTTACGAGGGGCGTAAGCTTATGGAAGGGGATGTATTAACTATTGGTGATATGCCTTACATCACACCAAAAATTGCAGTCTTGCCAGAAGATTATCGTCAAACATTGCCTAAATCTGTAGAAATTCGTGTAACTCCTGGTTTATACGATCATTTATTAACTGATGAAGGCAAAAATGATTTCTACGATATGACTTGGAAAGTAAGTTCAGAATCAGATCGTATAGGCTATCGTTGTAAAGGTGAAAAACTTCTACAATTTATAGATCGTAAACCTCCATTTGGCGCTGGCTCCAATCCTTCTAATATTGTTGATGCACCTTATCCTGTTGGCTCTATTCAGATTCCAGGTGGTAAAGAGCCAATCATTTTGCACCGTGACTCTGTCTCAGGCGGTGGTTATGCAATGATTGCAACTGTTATCAGTGCGGATATGGATCTAATCGGACAATTACAGCCTAACTATACAATGAAGTTCAAAGCTGTTTCCATTGATGAAGCTATGGCAGCACGTAAAGTGTATCAACAAAAAGTTAAAAGACTATTTGATTTATTTGATACCAATTAACCCATAAAAAAGCCCAATCAAATGATTGGGCAAATTAGTGAAAGAGATTAAAGATTATTATTTTTTATTAAGGTTACTAGCATCGATCACGATGTTATCTGGATCAATGTTATCGCCATAAAATGATTTAATGCTTTTGTCGTAAGCTTGATGAAAAAACTCTTCATTTTGTAAATTAGTAATTTCTGCATTTAGCCAATCTAACAATTCTTTATTGCCTTTTTTGACGGCTGGCGCAATCACATCTTCTGGACCAATCACCTGAATTGATACATCGAACTCAGGATTATTTTTTGCCCAAGCATATAAAAGTGTATTGTCGTGAGCCAGACCAGCTGCACGGCCATCTTTTAATGCGGCAAATGCTTCTGAATTATGATCATATTTTTGAAGCGTAATGTTTGGATGATTTTTTTCAAAATATGATTCTGAAGTCGTTCCTTTATTAACAATTAAAACCTTGCCATCCAATTCTTGTACATCAGTAATTTTTGCATTATTCGGTGATACTACACCAATTGCAGTTTTCATATATGGCTTTGCAAAGTCTACTTGTTCAGCACGTTCAGGTGTTACCGTAAAGTTTGCGAGAGTTACATCCACCTTGTTTGCATTCAAAACATTAATTCTATTTTGTGCTTCTGTTAAAACAAACGTCACTTTACTTTCATCGCCAAATAACGACTGTCCTAATTTTTTAGCCAGCTCTATATCATAACCTTGGCTTTTGCCTTCTCTGTCGACATAACCAAATGGTGGTTTATCACTGAAAACTGCGACTCTTAATTCACCACGATCTTTCACTGCTTGTAAACTATTGTCTGCTTCTTGTGCCAATACTGAAGTAGAGAATAATGCTGATAATCCCAATAAAGCTATGGATGCTGATTTTTTAATATTTAACATGAACAACCCTTCCTTTGTTTATAATTTTGATAGCTAAAAATCAAAAACAGTTAAAAATTGTTTCGCTCTATCTGTTTTTGGTGAGGTGAAAAATAGTTCTGGTGATGCGATCTCAACAATGTTTCCTTGATCCATAAAAATGATTCGATCTGCAACCTTCTTAGCAAAATTAAGTTCATGTGTCACAATCAACATTGTCATTCCTTGTTTTGCTAATCCTTGAATCACTTCTAAAACTTCTCTAACCATTTCAGGATCTAAAGAAGCAGTCACTTCATCGAATAACATGATTTCAGGATGCATAGATAATGCTCTAACAATCGCTATTCTTTGTTTTTGCCCACCTGATAATTCTCGTGGATAAGAGTTCTTTCGATCCAATAAACCCACACGATCAAGCAAAACATCTACTTCCTTCAAAACCTCTGCTTTATTTCGTTTTTGAACTTTTAACGGGCCTAACAATATATTGTCTAAAACAGTCATATTCGGAAATAAATCATAGCTTTGAAACACCATACCAATTTTTTGTCTGACATTAATCCAATTCGTTTTGGGCTGATTTAATTCCAGTCCATCTAATTTAATTGATCCGCTTTCAATGCTTTCAAGACCATTTAAACAACGTAAAAGTGTTGACTTACCACAACCTGATGGCCCTAATATGACAACAACTTCACCCTTACTGATAGAAAGATCAATGCCTTTTAAAATATTTTTATCTGCAAATTTTTTCTGTAATTGTGAAATTTCTAATACTGCACTCGACATGCTTTTGTCCTATTTATTCAGTACTGCGCGTTAATAATGAAGCTAATTTTGAGAGTGGATAACAAATTAAAAAGAATACTAAAAGCAATACGCCATAAATCCAAAATGGTGCCATCGGGTTATTCATCATCGTTGCGTATTCAATAATTTCCTTACCAATTTTTGTAATATCTTGAACACCGATCAAGACCAATAATGATGTTGTCATCACAATTCGTGACGCTAAATTTAACGTTGCAGGTAAAGCTCTTTTAAAGGCTTGGGGCAATAACACATAACGAAATAACTGCACATAATTTAACCCAATTGCTTGAGCGGATTCTTTTTGGTGCTTTGGTATGGAAATAATCGCACCACGGATAATGTCGCTCATTTCAGCAGCGCCCCAGAATGTGAAAGCAATGATCCCAACAGTTCTCCCATTAATATCAATTTTAAAATCTGTGGGGAAAATATAATAAAGCAAATAAAGTAAAACTAACGTTGGTAAAACTCTGACAATCTCTAAATAAATTCTAAAAATTGTGCGAATCGCCCAGTTATTGGATGTTCTTAATGCTCCAAAAATAATGCCGAAAATAATACTCAAAAGTATGGAGATCAATGCAACTTCTAAAGTGAAATATAAACCACCAGCTAATCGTTTAATCGTGATCCAATCGAGAATATCAAGACCCAAATTCTGCATAGCGCACTCTCTTTTCAAGGTAAGATAATACGAAAGTGAATGGCAAAATCACAATCACATATGCAATCACTAATAACAGTAAATTTTCATTGGTATGGCCAAGATTACTAATATAATTCACAACTACAGTTGTAATATCAGTCCCTGCAATCGCAGTGAAAACAGAAGTTTCTTTAAACAGAAAAATACAATTAGCACCTAATGCAGGAATACAATAAGAAAATGCCTGTGGCAAGATTATGTATCTAACCATTTGCCAGCGATTTAAGCCAATTGCTTTACCTGAATCAAACTGTGACTTAGCGACGGTTTCAATTCCACCTTTGAAGGCTTCTGCCATGTAGGCACCACCCAGCAACGACAATCCTAATAACGCTGTTGTTTCAAAACTTAATACTATGCCAAATGCTCTTGGCAAGCCAAAATATAGAAAGAATAAGTGAAGTAAAAGTGGTGTATTTCGAAAAAATGCGACATAAGCTTGAGCAATTTTTAAAACAATCTTGATTCGATAAAATATTACCAAACTTAAAAGCACACCGATCACAGTTGCATTAATAATCCCAAAGAATGAGATTTTTAGTGTTAACCATAATGCTTGCTCTAAGGATGGCAATACTTTAAAAATATAAACAAAATCCATGAGTTTACTTCGCTTTCTTGCTTATATTATTTTCTTTCAAACAATGGTGTTGATAGGTATTTTTCTCCACCATCAGGCAAAATAATCACAATATTTTTACCCTTATTTTCAGGACGATTAGCCAACGCTACGCCTGCTTTCAAAACAGCACTTGACGAAATACCGATCAATAAACCCTCGGTACTTGCAACAATTGGTGCAATCGAAAAAGCTTCAACGTCAGAAATGGTAATAATTTCATCATAAATTTTTGTATTTAATGTGTCTGGCACAAAACCTGCGCCGATGCCTTGAATTTTATGAGGGCCAGCAACACCTTTAGATAATATCGGAGATCCTTCTGGCTCAACCGCAATCACTTTAATGTTTGGATTTTGTTTTTTTAAATATGCACCCACACCAGAAATTGTTCCGCCTGTACCAATACCAGAAACAATAATATCTACTTTACCATCTGTATCATTCCAAATTTCAGGACCTGTTGTTGCTTCATGAATAGCAGGATTAGCAGGATTAACAAACTGACCTAAAATCACTGCATGCGGTATTTCAGTTGCCAATTCTTCAGCTTTAGCAATCGCACCTTTCATACCTTTCGTGCCATCAGTTAAAACAAGTTCTGCGCCATATGCTTGTAATAAATTGCGACGCTCGATGCTCATAGTTTCAGGCATTGTCAAAATGATACGATACCCTTTCGCAGATGCAACAGAAGCTAAACCAATCCCTGTATTACCGCTTGTTGGCTCAATAATGACTGATCCTGGTTTTAAAATACCTTCTTGTTCAGCATTTTCAATCATTGCAAATGCAATACGATCTTTAATACTACCTGCTGGATTCATATATTCTAATTTAGCAATTAATGGTGTTTCTAACCCTTGATGCTTAGAAAAACGATTTAAATGTAATAATGGCGTATTACCGATCAATTCCACTAAACTTTCATAAATTTTTGCCATGCTAAAATTTCCTAGTAATAAATTTGTCTTGACTTAGTCTAGCATACTTTTAATATATGCATTATATGATAAATAAATTATCAAATAATTTGCTAAAATGTCAATGAATTTTTAATTAAAGAAGGTAAAGATGAAACTATCTGCTAAATCTCGTTACGCATTAGCATCAGTGATTAAAATGGCAATGGCATATGATTCTAAAGAAACAATGACCATTCTAGAAATTGCAACAGATTTAAATATTTCAAAAATTTATCTTGAACGCGTTTTTTCACAGCTTAAACAAGGCAATGTTGTCTCTGCGATTAAAGGTGCTCAAGGTGGCTACTACTTAACCAAAACACCTGCTGAATTAAGTGTTTATGATGTTTTAGCCAGTGTTGAACCTGGTATTTTTGCAGAAAATGAAAAAACTGTTGAAGCCATCGCACCAAAAATTGAAAAAACCCTTCAAAATAAAGTTTATGTACCGCTTGATAACACATTGCAAACAACTTTAAGCGCGATATCTTTGGCTGATCTTGCTGAAGATGCATTAAAAGACGACAGTAACTATATGTATTATCTATAACTCATTTAACACACGCATTTATTCCTCTATATTTTATGTAATAAATATGTTTTGCCTAATGACAATATATTTAAACGCATTACAATGGATTGCTTAAAAATTTTCATTAACAATAATTGTAAATTAAGAGGATTAAATGCGTACAGAAGTTGACCTACTCGGCAGTAAAGAAATTTCTAATGATTGTTATTACGGAATACATACACAAAGAGCCGTTGATAATTTTAAAATTTCATCTCAAACAATCAGTGATATGCCTGAAATTATTCGTGGTATGGCACTTACCAAAAAAGCTGTTGCTCTTGCGAATAAATCACTGCGCATTTTAGATCCAAAGATTGCTGATGCAATTGTTAAAGCATGTGACTTAATTCTTAATGAAAATCGTTGCTTAGATCAATTCCCGATTGATACTTTTCAAGGTGGCGCTGGAACTTCAGTCAACATGAATGCAAATGAAGTCATTGCAAACCTTGCATTAGAAACCTTAGGTTTACCAAAAGGTGACTACAGTGTAATCAACCCTAATAATCATGTGAATATGTCTCAATCAACCAATGATGCTTATCCTTCTGGTTTGCGTTTAGCATTCTATGAAAAAATGCACAGTTTGATTGAAGGCTTAAGCTATTTAAAAACTGGGATTGATGCAAAAGCAAAAGAGTTTGATGGCGTATTAAAAATGGGCCGCACTCAATTACAAGATGCTGTTCCGATGTCTGTAGGACAAGAGTTCAATGCATTTTCAGCAATGTTAGGCAATGAAATTAAAGCATTGAAGCAGGCGACAGATGCTTTATTAACATTTAA
>CANRJX010000031.1 GCA_947631095.1 uncultured Wohlfahrtiimonas sp. | reverse complement strand
ATGGGTTCAGCGTTCACAGTTCGTAAGATTTCTCACGGTGTTGGTGTAGAACGTACGTTCCAAACATTCAGCCCATTGATCGCATCTTTAGATGTTAAACGTCGTGGTGATGTTCGTAAAGCGAAAATCTACTACTTGCGTAATCTTGAAGGTAAGAAAGCTCGTATTAAAGAGAAACTTACTATCAAAGCTAAATAATTTTAAACAATTATTTATGAAAAACCCTAGAATATCTTCTGGGGTTTTTTGCATTGTGGGCTTATGAAAAAAATATATTACTTAAATGACAATAAAATAGGCCATTTACGACAAAGTGAAGGATTGGCAAAAGCATTGCAGCAACTTTTAGGAGATGAGGTGGGGATTGAGTCAATTCCGGCATTTTCTCTTTGGCAATATTTGATCAGTTTTGGCCGATGTGCCCAAAAAATTAATAAAAATAGTATTGTCATCGGTGCGGGGCATAGAACACATTTTGGATTGATCTACTATCGCTTTAAATATAGTGCTAAGAATATTGTGATCATGAAGCCTTCTTTGCCTAAGTCATGGTTTCGTTATTGTATTATTCCAAGGCATGATAATGTCACTGAAAAAGATAATATTATCATTACAGAAGGTGCGATGAATGCTCTTTCTATGCAGAATGCCGAAAAAGAAAATCAACTGATAATTTTAATTGGTGGGCCAAGTGATTCTTGTACTTGGAATAATGAGTCTATTTATCGGCAGTTACTGATAAAATTACGATCAATCAATATTCGCATAAAAATTATTTTATCAACTTCGAGGCGAACACCTGTCGAATTTATATCAAATTTGCCAAAAGAGATTAGTGATAAAGTACAAGTTATAGATTTTAAAACTGTTGATATTGCTTGGTTGCCTGCTCAATTACTAAAAAGTCATGAGGCTTGGATTACTTCAGAATCTATTTCTATGGTTTATGAAGCATTAAGTGCGAATTGTTTAGTGCAGACCATTGATGTTGATGGTTTAAAGGGTAAAATAGCGCAAAATATTAATCATTTAACTCAATTAGGGCTCATTAATTCCAATACAATGAACAATAAGAGATTGAATGAATCATTACGCGTGGCAGAAAAGCTATTGGAATTAGGATTAATAAATAATGGAATCACTGAAAAGTAAATTTAACAAAAATAATATGACTATTTTTGTTTTTATAGCATTTTTTTGGATTTATTGGGCGTATATGGCAAAGCAAGGCATTTTTAATGGTTTTGTTATTGTTGTTGCTGTATGGGGTATTTATGTTGTCATACGTAATTTTTTAAGTGTTAAAGAATATTTTCTTAAAAGTTCTTTTATATACTTATTCTTACTAATGTGGGTGCCCATTATATTATCTGCGATTGCTAGTACTGAGCCCAAAGATAGCTGGCGAGTTGTTTTAAATTATATGCGTTTTGGTTTCATTGGTGCTTTAGCCATTTATCTGACACAAGAATCTTTATCAAAAATTAATAAATGGGTATTAATTTTGACTGTATTAGTTGCTATTGATGCCTTTTTTGAATGGTCAACAGGCTATCATTTGTTAGGAAAAGGTATTGATCCAAATAGGATTAGAGGGCTGTTTGCACCTGGGTATCAAATGGGATATTACATGGCAACCATTTCACCTGTCATTTTATACCATACGTTTAAATCGTTTCAGGAGAAGAGCGCTTGGCGTTATGTTTGGGTGTCACTGTCGCTATTGACTGCATTGATTATTTTTTTAGCAGGTGCAAGAGCTGGGTGGATTACATTAGGGTCAAGTTTATGCTTATTATTGCTATGGGCTTTGTATCAGAAAAAAATTACGTTGAAATCTGTAGCGGTAACATTTGCTTTAGTTTTGATAGTTGTTGCAGGTATTTCTCAGTTGCCGACAGTTAAAAACCGTTATGCCAATCCTGGTTATACAGCTAAAGCGGAGATGTGGAGTTATGAATGGCTGGATAATTTATCTTCTAAGCGTTTAATTTTATGGGATTTTTCTTGGCAGCAATTTAAAGATAATCCTATATTAGGTGCAGGTGCAGGAAGTTTTAAAGATCAATTTTCTTCTCAGCCTGCAGAGCTTAAAAATGGTCATGATGTTGCATACTTCACGCATTTACAAGGTTTAG
This sequence comes from uncultured Wohlfahrtiimonas sp., assembly GCA_947631095.1. Taxonomy (GTDB): domain Bacteria; phylum Pseudomonadota; class Gammaproteobacteria; order Cardiobacteriales; family Wohlfahrtiimonadaceae; genus Wohlfahrtiimonas. Next base: position 16,554 of record CANRJX010000031.1, on the reverse strand, counting down.
AGGTGTTATCTGAAGCGGGTGTGGTTGGTTTTATTAGCTATTTATTAGTTGTATTATGGCTATTTAAAGTGATCGTCACTTCTAGGCAATTTTCAGTATGGGCAACAATTGCATTTTTAGCCATTATGCCGATTAATATGCATGTCGGTTTATATACAAGTTTCTGGGCATTGGTCTGTTGGGCATCGTTAATATTAGCTGTGCGAGAGCGATATTTACTCTCACAAAAAAACACAATAAGTTCTTGAAAATCTATAGAATGACCTTATTATTTTAATTATTGTTACTTATAGGGAAGATTATGTTTAAGCGAGTTATGTTATGGGCTGTAACGAATATTGCAGTGATTGCTGTCATTACAATTATTTTGTCTGTGACAGGTTTGGGTGGAGCATTGCATGGCGGTCAAGGACTATTACCGATGTTGATGGCTGCTGCTGTTGTTGGTTTTGCAGGTTCTATCATCTCGTTGTTAATGTCTAAAAAAATGGCCATTCATGGTATGAATGTACATGTTATTAAACAACCAGAAAATAATGTAGAGCAATGGCTTGTTGATACTGTCAGAAGACAGGCTCAAGAAGCAGGTATTGGAATGCCTGATGTTGGTATTTTTGATTCTGCTGACCCTAATGCATTTGCGACTGGTGCAAATAAAAATGCATCTTTAGTTGCTGTGAGCACAGGTTTGTTGCACAACATGAGTCAAGATGAAGTTGAAGCTGTATTAGGGCATGAAGTTGCACATATTGCAAATGGAGATATGGTGACGCTAACCTTAATTCAAGGTGTTGTGAATACATTTGTTGTGTTTTTAGCGAACTTAATTGCTGGCATCGTTTCATCTGCTTTACAAGGTAATAGTGATGAAGAAAGTTCAGAAGAAAGTTCAGGTAATAGCATGACATATTTTATCATCTCATTTGTATTACAGATTTTATTCGGTTTCTTAGCATCAATGATTGTTGCTTGGTTCAGTCGTCAAAGAGAGTTTAGAGCAGATGAAGGTGGTGCACGTTTAGCTGGTAAATCAAAGATGATTGGTGCATTGCAAGCATTACAAAATCAGCATGCAGATGCAGATTTACCAGGTAATTTAGCTGCTTTTGGTATTTCAGGTAAAATGACTAATTTATTTAGTAGTCATCCTCCATTAGAGCAAAGAATCGACGCATTGCGTAATGGTCGATAATTCTAATTAATACATTTCGAACAGAATTAAAAATAGCTCATTGAAAAATGAGCTATTTTTTTATCAATATTTATCTATTATTAAATTTCGTAAGGATTTTTAATGGATAAAGTTTCTAATATTTCTATTTCAAAGCCTTCCATCTCTTCAGCTTCTTCATCAATGATATGGTCATAGCCTAAAAGATGTAATACTCCGTGGATCACCATATGAGTTAAATGATGCTCAAAAGTTTTTTCTTGTTCGATGGCTTCAGTTTCTACAACATTTAAGCAAATTACTAAATCACCCATAAAATAGATGGATGAGTCTGGAATTTCATAATTCGCTGGAAAAGATAAAACATTTGTTGGCTTATTTTTACTTCTATAATCATTATTAAGTGATTGAATTTCTTCTTCATCCACAAAGCGAATCGTGAGTTCTACTTCATCTTCTTGTACATCGATGAAAGATAATGCGCTATTAACCCACTTTTCTAACTGAGTTTGTTCAGGGATATTAGGATTTTTTGTGGCATTTTGAACATCTAAAATAAGCTTAGCCATTTTTTGCATCCTCTGCAGCTTGATAAGCATTGATGATTTTCGCAACTAAAGGATGGCGCACAACATCTTTTGAATCAAAAAAGTTCATTGTAATGCCTTCTACATCACTTAAAACATTCATGGCATTTTTTAAACCTGATTGAACATGTTTTGGCAGATCGATTTGTGAAACATCGCCTGTTATCACAGCAGTAGAATTGAAGCCTAAGCGTGTTAGGAACATTTTCATCTGTTCTACCGTAGTATTTTGTGCTTCATCCAAAATGATGAATGCATCATTCAATGTTCGGCCGCGCATAAATGCTAAAGGTGCAATTTCGATGACATTACGTTCAATGAGTTTCAGTACTGTTTCAAAACCGAGCATTTCATATAAAGCATCGTATAAAGGGCGTAAATATGGATCAACTTTTTGAGTCAAGTCGCCAGGTAAGAAGCCCAATTTTTCTCCTGCTTCTACAGCAGGACGAACTAGAATAATTCTGCGAATATTTTGACGTTCTAATGCATCAACAGCAGAAGCGACAGCTAAAAACGTTTTTCCTGTACCAGCAGGGCCAATGCCAAAATTAATCGCGTTATTAGCAATCTCATAGAGATATTTTTTTTGGTTTTCACTACGACCACGAATCAATCCACGCTTATTTTTTAAAACGATTTCTTGATAGTTTTCACGGCTTTCTTCGATCAGTGCATCGCGGTCAAATTTTGTGCTGTGCAGAGCTAAACGTACAATATCTTCATTTAAAAACTCTTCAGCCGTAGAATCATAAAGATGTTCTAAAATCGTTAATGCCTCGGGCTCTGCAGATGGTTCACCAGTAATCTTAAATTTAGGTCCACGATTGGCAATTTCTACCGCGAAATGTTTTTCAATGAGCTTTAAATGTGCATTTAAGTTGCCACAAAGATTAGAAAGACGTTCATTGTTATCGGGAAAAGTGATTTCAAGCATTAATAAGTCATCATCCAAAAATGAGATTCATTATACACGTAGCAGAAAGGGAATCTATGCTATTTATATGCTGAAAAGAATCAGTTATACTCAGTCTGGTATTATAATCTTCATTCTAAAATAAGAGAGAATTTGGCGTGGCAATTAATCCAACACAAATAGATGCAAACCAAACAGCTCAACCGCAAAATCCAAGCTTAACAAGACTTATGCAAAATACGCTTGTTAGAGCGCTATTGGCTAAATCAATCATTAGTCCAGAACATGTTGATCGCGCTGATACTTTAATGAAAAGCGAGCGATGTTCATTCGTTAAAGCTTTATTGATGATGAATATTTCCGCTAACGATATTTATCAAGTTACACAAGAAATCTCAAATGTTCCACGTTTTGACTTGCGTGCTTTAGATCCTAGTCGAAAACCACCTGAGTTACTCTCTACAGATGAGATGGAAAAAAACTTAGTTTATCCATTACGATTGAAAAATGGATCATTGTATATTGCAGTTGCTGATCCTACTGATCAGCGAATGTTAGAAACATTAAGATTTAAATCACGTGCAATTATTGAGCCGATTTTAGTCTCTCCATCACAGTTGGTTTCTCAATTTCAATCACAAGGTGGTGTGAATCGAGAGAAGATGCAGATCTTATTTAATCAGATGGAAAAGGTTAAAGTCGAAGATAAAAATGAACAAGAGACGGCGACCACCTTTGATTTACTAAGTGAAGAGGATAAATCACCGGTAGTAAGATTTATTAATGGTGTTTTAGCTGATGCGATTAATAAAGGCGTGTCGGATTTACACTTTGAGCCTTACGAGCATAGTTATCGCGTTCGTTTTCGTCTAGATGGTGTGTTGCAAACTGCTTATAATCCACCTGAGAACTTTAGAGACCAGATTGCAGCTCGTATTAAAGTAATGTCTCAATTAGATATTACAGAAAAGCGAGTGCCACAAGATGGTCGTATTAAAGTGACAGTAAAAGGTAAAGTAATCGATTTTCGTGTGAGCGTTTGCCCTACGTTGTGGGGTGAAAAAGTTGTTATGCGTATTTTAGATAGCTCTGCCGCTAACTTGAATATTGAAATTTTAGGGTTTTCAGACATCCAAAAGAAAAATATATTCGATGCAATTGCAAAGCCACAAGGAATGATTCTGGTAACAGGGCCAACGGGTTCAGGTAAAACTGTTACGTTATATACCTGCTTAGGTATTTTGAATCAGCCAACTACGAATATTTCAACGGCTGAAGATCCAGTTGAAATTAACTTAGAAGGTATTAACCAGGTTCCTGTGAATCCTAGGGTTGGTTTAGACTTCGCAGCTGCGTTAAAATCATTCCTTCGACAAGATCCTGACATAATCATGGTGGGTGAGATTCGAGATTTAGAAACAGCTGACATTGCGATTAAAGCAGCTCAAACAGGTCACTTAGTATTATCCACGTTGCATACCAACTCAGCGCCAGAAACTTTAACGCGGTTAATTAACATGGGTGTTGAAACATTTAATATTGCATCAACTGTCCATTTGATTATTGCTCAGCGCTTGGCAAGAAGGTTGTGTAGTCATTGTAAAGAGCCGGTGAGATTAGATCCTAGAATGCTAGAAGGCTTGGGATTTGCTTCTTCACAGTTAAGCGGCACAATGTATGGTCCTGTAGGCTGTGATATGTGTAATAAAGGTTATAAAGGGCGTGTTGGTATTTATGAAGTCATGCCAATTTCTGATACGATGGAACGCATGATTTTAGACAAGGCAAGTGCCGTTGATATTGCTGATCAAGCAAAAATAGAAGGTGTAGATAGTATTCGTCAATCAGCGATTAAAGCTGTTGTAGCAGGTGTTACAAGTATTGATGAATTATTACGCGTAACAACAGATTAATTAATATTTTGGAGAGTAAAATGAAAAAAACAGTTAATTCACCATTGGCACCAAAAGCAGTGGGACCATATACACAAGCCCAAATTTTTAAAGATTTAGTATTTACATCAGGTCAAATTCCATTAGATCCTGAAACTGGTGCAGTTGTGGGTAATGATGTAAAAACGCAAGCGCAAAGAGTATTTGAAAATTTAAAAGCGGTATTAGAAGAAGCGGGTGCAAACTTCGAAACAGTATTAAAAGCAACTTGTTATTTGAAAGATATGGAAGATTTTGCAGCATTTAACGAAATCTATGCATACTATTTGGGTGAAAGCTTGCCTGCACGTTCTTGCTTCGAAGTTGCTCGTTTACCAAAAGACGTTCTATGTGAAGTAGAATTAATTGCGTACATTCCATAAATGCGTTTAGATCAATTTCTTCAAAAAACCTTAGGTGTTTCGCGTCAAGAGGCAAGAAGCATTCTAAAGGATAAAAAAGTGGTAATAAACGGAGAAGTGATTAAACAAGCAAAACATCAGCTCGATCTTACTGTAGATCGAGTTTTTTATTGTGATGAAGAGCTTGTGTATCAAGAGTTTTATTATTTTATGTTAAACAAGCCCAAAGGTTTTGTGTCTAGCCATACGCATGATGGTGGAATCCCTATTTATAATCTTTTGGAAGATTATTCTTTTGTAGATTTGCATTGTGCTGGGCGATTGGACATCGATACCACTGGATTGGTATTAATTACGAATGATGGGCAATGGTCGCACAGAGTGTCTCATCCGAATCAGCATTGTTTTAAGCGTTATTTAGTCACATTAGTGGATAATATTACTGCCGAAGCCATTGAAAAATTAACGAATGGTGTAATGTTGCATGATGGACGGGCTTTGCCGGCTAAAGTTGAAGTATTGTCGCCAAAACAGATTTATTTAGAAATCAGTGAAGGCAAATTTCATCAGGTAAAACGTATGTTATATGCCGTTGAAAATGAAGTTTTAGAATTGCACCGTGATCGCATCGGTAATATTAGTTTAGGAGATTTGGCGGAAGGTGAGTATAGAGAGCTCACTGAGGCTGAAGTTGAGGAGTTTTTGTAATGAATGAAGCATTTAGCGCTTTATTGAATTTTAGTAAAAAATATTCAGAATTAAAATCTTTATGGTTTGTGGATGAAAATTATGATGTTTCAATGCATCCTGAGATTCTTCAATGCACAGAAGCAGTGACAAATCGTCTAGACATTGCTGACTATTTAAAACAAAAGCTCTCGGTAAACTTATCAGATTATGATTGTTCGGGCTATGATCAAGCTAGCTTTGACGTTATTTATATACGCACACCAAAATCGAAAGCTTTGTTGAATCATTTGTTGTTATCTTCGATGAAATTATTGAAGCCAACTGGACGTTTAGTTTGTGTTGGGTTCAATGATGAAGGTATCAAAAATACCTTTAAAAAAATCGAGAAAGCATTTGGTGAGTTAGTTGAACAAGAATTGCTCGGTAAAGGTTTAAGAATTGCAGAATTTAGTCTGATTAATGCAGATGAAAATCAAATAGAAGACCGTGAATATAATGTTGTCAAAGATGTTTCCAATGAATTATCAATAAAATTGCTGAGTAAAGCAGGGATTTATGGTGCTGAAAAAATAGATCAAGGCAGTCTGTTTTTATGTGCAACCGTCTTAAATCATTATTCTGAAAAATCTGCTGATAAAATATTAGATATTGGCTGTGGTAATGGTTTGATTTCTTTAGTGCTTGCGCAACATTTTAAAGATAGTGAATTTGTCGCAACGGATAATAATATTACTGCAATTACATTGTGTGAACAGAATTTTGCTTTGAATGATGTTCAAGGGGCTGTAATTTTAGATGATTGCGCGAGTACATTGCCCTCGAAAGAATTTAGTTTGATCGTCAGTAATCCACCATTTCATCAAGGTTTTGAAACATCTGAAAATTTAACCATTAGATTTTTAGAAGCAACGGAGCGTTTGTTATCTCGTAAAGGTGAAGCTTGGTTTGTGATGAATCGTTTTTTGAAAGTTGAGTCATTGGCTAAAAAAACTAAATTACAATTAGATCTAATGAATGAAAATAATCACTTTAAAGTATTAAGATTTAAATGGTAAGGATCATTATTTAATTGCTAATAAAAAAGCCAATAATGTAAAAACATTATTGGCTTTTTGTTATTCATAGATTGAAATTAATCTTGTGTAGGGCCAGCTTTTACTAATGATGCGCCTAAGTCAGTATCAGTATAACGAGAGAAGTTAGTGATGAAACGACCCGCTAGATCTTTTGCTTTAGTTTCCCACTCAGCTGCATCATTGTATGTATGACGAGGATCTAAGATATTCGTTGGTACATTTGGCAATTCTGTTGGAATTTCTAAATTGAAGATTGGTAATTGAGTCGTTGGTAATTGATCAATTTCTCCACTTAAGATTGAGTTGATGATCGTACGTGTATCTTTTAAAGAAATACGCTTGCCAGTACCATTCCATCCAGTATTTACTAAGTAAGCTTCTGCACCAGATTCAGACATTTTTTTAACTAATACATCAGAGTATTGAGTTGGGTGAAGCAGTAAAAACGCTGCACCGAAACATGCTGAGAATGTAGGTGTTGGCTCAGTAATACCACGTTCTGTACCCGCTAATTTTGATGTAAAGCCTGATAAGAAATAGTATTGAGTTTGCTCTGGCGTTAATTTTGAAACTGGAGGGAAAACACCAAATGCATCAGCTGTTAAGAATATAACTTTTTTCGCAGGACCAGCTTTAGATACAGGTCTAACGATATTTTCAATGTGTTCGATAGGATATGCAACACGTGTATTTTCAGTTTTTGAACCATCGTTAAAATCGATAGAACCATCTTCTAAAACTACAACATTTTCTAATAATGCATTGCGACGAATTGCACCAAAAATTTCAGGTTCTGCTTCTGCAGATAAATTGATTGTTTTTGCATAACAACCACCTTCGAAGTTGAATACACCATCATTGTCCCAGCCGTGTTCATCATCACCGATTAATTCACGATTTGGATCAGTTGATAATGTTGTTTTACCTGTGCCAGATAAACCGAAGAATACTGCAACATCGCCTTCTTTGCCAACGTTAGCAGAGCAGTGCATTGAAGCAATTCCTTTTAATGGTAAAAGATAGTTCATTACTGAGAATAAACCTTTTTTCATTTCACCACCGTACCAAGTTCCGCCAATTAACTGAATGTTTTCAGTAAGGTTGAATGCTACGAAGTTTTCAGAGTGTAAACCGTGCTCTTTCCAGTTCGGATCACTACATTTTGCACCATTCATAACAGTAAAGTTAGGTACAAAAGTTTTTAACTCTTCTTCAGATGGACGGATAAACATGTTTTTCACAAAATGCGCTTGCCATGCAACTTCAGTAATGAAGCGTACGCTTAAACGAGTATCTTTATTCGCGCCACAGTATGCATCAATAATGTAAAGTTTTTTATCCGTTAATTGATTAGTCACTACATCTTTTAAAGCATTCCATGCTTCTTGAGTGATTGGATCATTATCGTTTTTTATACCGCCAGTGCCATTCCACCAAACAGTGTTTTCAGTTGTTGCATCTTTAACGATAAATTTATCTTTTGGTGAGCGACCAGTAAAAATACCGGTGTCTACTGCTACAGCGCCTAGATTGGTTAAAGTTGCTTTTTCAAAGCCAGTTAATGAAGGATCCATTTCTGCTTCATATAGCTCATCAAAGCTAGGATTATAGATAATATCCGTGGCTTTGATGTTATGTGTTTGCAAAAATGCCTTAATCTGTTCGATCATTTCAATCTCTCCGGGATGATTGTCACTGTAAAGGTAAAAATATATTAAAGTTCGCCATTATACGCGAATGCTACACTTTTACTACAGCTCGTTATACTAAATCTTAAAATAGCTGAGCCTTAAGCTTTTCAAATTTATACTGAAATTTGTATTTAAACTGATCCCAGTAACGTTTGAAAATGCTTCCTTGTTCTACAGTATTTTCAGCATATAAAGGTGTTGTCATAATAGTTTTACTACCATCTTTGACCACCAACTTACCAATTTGCTCACCTTTTTGGATTGGCGCAAGTAAGGGTTTTTTAACTTCAATGTGTGAAGTTAGGCTGTCATATTGACCACGTGGATATGTGATATAGACATTTTTTTCAGGTGCTAGATTAATATGGCTAGCTTCACCTTCCTGAATAGGTGCAGATAAAATAACCTGTCCTTGATCATAAAGTTTTTTATGTTCAAAGTTTACAAATGCATAATTCAGTAAATCGGTAGACAGTTGAGCGCGCTCTTTTTCGCTATTAGTACCCAATACTACAACAATGACTCTAAAACCATTGCGGATAGCACTTGATGCTAAGTTATAGCCCGCAGAGCTTGTGTGACCTGTTTTAATTCCATCAACTGTTGGGTCTGTCCAAAGTAAAGTATTGCGATTTTTTTGTTTGATATTGTTCCAAGAAAATTCTTTTTGTGAGTATATTTTATAATGCTCTGGGAAATCTTGGATTAAATGACGGGACAATACTGCCAAATCGTATGCGCTGCTGTAATGATTATTGGCGGGTAAACCTGATGCATTCACAAAGTTACTATCCTTCATGCCAAGTTCTAATGCTTTTTTATTCATTTCCATTGCAAAAACAGGTTCGCTACCATGTAGATATTCTGCTAAAGCAATCGATGAATCATTGCCTGATTGAATGACAAGGCCTAAAACTAGATCATGGACTGTAATTTTTGATCCTGCTTCTGCGAACATGCGAGAACCTTCTTGGGATTGAGCATAAGGTGAAACGGTTACTTGTGCATCAGGATCAATTTTGCCATTCTCAATTGCTTCAGCAATTAGATAGCTTGTCATTACTTTTGTCACACTTGCTGGCTCTAATCTCTCATTGCCGTTGTAATCAGCCAATACTTCGCCAGTATCATAATCCATAATCAACCATGCTTTAACTGGCACACTAATTGGGATAGGGGGAAGCTGTTGTGCAATACCAGCACCGCTGGTCGCAAAAACAGAAAGACATATTAAAATAATTTTTTTCATGAACCTACTCTATCTTATGGATGAATATTAAAAGTTTTGGCAGTTAAGCCTTGGTTTCTCAGCGCTATGGCGGCATTTTCTGCATCACTTTGGCTATTATAACGGTTAACGATCACTCGGTAAAACTGTCCATCATAATGAACTTCTGTGGGTAAACCATATGCTTGTTGGATTTGGGATTGATAATTGCTTGCGTTATATGCATTGCTGTATGCATTTAACTGAATGGTATATGGGCCAGTATTATTAGAAGGTGGAGTATAAATATTGCTGTTTTCTACTTCAATGATATCGCCACGTGAATCAGAAAAAGTGGTTTCTAATTTCTCAGGTGTATAAGTATGGCCATATGCTGCCTTTTCAGAGTTGATGTGTTGATACGGCGCCAAAGCTTCCACTCTAACTTTTGCCGTGCCTTTGGCGATCACACCAAGATCTTTCGCCACTTGATAGGAAAGATCTATAATGCGTCCTTTTGAGAATGGGCCACGATCGTCTACGCGCACATTTACAGACTTACCATTTTCTAAGTTAGTGACTTTTACATATGTAGGAATTGGTAAGGTTTTATGCGCAGCAGAGTAGCTATGCATATTATATGGAGTGCCGCTTGATGTGCGTTTTCCATGAAAATCTTTCCCATACCAAGAGGCAATGCCAACTTCGTTATAGCCTTTCGATGTATCACGAACATGATATGTTTCACCCATTACTTTATAGCTTTTTGGGTTGCCATATTTACTCACAGGCTCTTCTTTTGGAATGGCGCCATTTTTTGAAGGTTTTTGTGATTTTGTTCCACAACCAACAATGATGATGGAAAAAATAAGCATTAAAATAAGATTGCGATAATTCATAGATTATTTTCTTTCATTGATGGCGTTGGCTAATTGTGAAACGGCTAAAGCGTACATATTAGAATGATTGTATCGTGTGATTACATAAAAATTGTAGAATCCAATCCAATATTCATAATCATTTGGTGAGACTTCAAATTGCATCAAAGTTACAGGATTTGAAGTTGTAATCGATGTTTTTACACCAATATTTTTAAGCGTTGTTAGGCTTGTTTTAGGTGGGCGTACAGGGCCTGTTTGAAAATAAGGCATTGCAGCTTGTCGATTCGCTACAGATACTTCTGCAGCAACAGGTTGGTTGCGCTTCCAGCCATGTTTTGCCAAATAGTTTGCAACAGAGCCGATTGCATCAACAGGGTTGTTCCATAAATCTTTAACACCATCTCCATCAAAATCTACTGCGTAAGCCATGTAGCTTGAAGGCATAAATTGTGGGTAACCCATTGCACCTGCATAAGAGCCTTTAAAGCTGAAAGGATCTTGGTTCATTTGATATGCAATGGTTAAGAATTTTTGTAATTCATTGGAGAAGAAGTCGGCACGACGTGGATATTCGAAGCTGAGGGTTGATAGAGCATCTACAACTGCCCAGTTGCCTCGATTAGCACCATAACTTGTTTCTACGCCAATGATGGCAGCAATAATAGATGCTGAAACACCATATTCTGACTCTGCACGTGAAAGTGCTGATTGGTATTCATGATAAAATTTCACACCGCTATTGATACGATTTTCTGTAATGAAAATCGGGCGATAACGACCCCAGTTCATTTTTTCTGCAGGACGATTCATTGCATCAATAATCGTTGGTTTTATGGATGCTTTATTCATAGTATCCGTTAACCATTGTTTATCAATGCCTGTAGATTGATGGGTTTTCTCGATAAATTGGGCGACATCTGCACGATTTGCAAGATGTGTTTCTGCACGAGCTGAGTTAATGGGTTGAGAGGTTACGTGTGGTTTTGTAGTAGGTGTACTGCTACTACACGCAGAGATGAATAGGATTGTAGAACTGGCTAACCATAAATTTAGTCGTTTCACGTGATGTATTCCTTTTCTTTTTTAGGCTCAGGGTGTGCAAAAATGCTCATAATTATACCAAACGATAAAAACAGCGTAACAATTGATGTTCCACCATAACTTATAAATGGCAAGGGAACGCCAACGATAGGTAATAGACCACTAACCATACCTGCATTGACGAAAATATAAAAGAAGAAACATGCAGTAATTGCTCCACCGATTAGCTTGCTGTATGGATTTTGTGCACGTTCTACAATGTAAAAAGCTCTTAAAATAATGAGTAAATATAAACTAAGTAATATGGTTACGCCAACAAAACCAAATTCTTCTGCTGTGATTGCATAAATAAAATCTGTTGATGATTCCGGTAAGAATTTTAAAGAAGCTTGGGTACTGTTGAGCCAACCTTTGCCATACATGCCGCCTGAACCAATTGCAATTTTTGATTGGATAATTTGATAGCCTTTGCCAAGCGGATCTGATTCTGGATCCAGTAGTGTTAGTACTCGCCCTTTTTGATAATCTTGTAAACCAAACTCCCAGATTAACGGTAGAGCAATGCCGACCAATATTAAAGTTATGATGATATAACGCCATTTTAAACCACTGAAAAAAATTGCAGTGATGCAGGCAAATAATATTAGCAGGGCAGTGCCTAAATCAGGTTGATAATAAACAAGTAAAAATGGTACTGCGGTGATGCTTAAAGCCATAATGGTAGTGAATAAACTAGGTGGTAATATGCGATTGCTTAAGTAGTAAGCCACCATCATCGGTGCCGCTAGTTTCATTAACTCAGATGGTTGGAAACGAATGATTTTTAAATCTAACCAGCGATGCGCACCATTAACTTCAACGCCCACAACAAAAATAAGTGATAACGAAACTAGACTGATGAAAAACAAGTAAGGTGTTACGGCTTTGATGATATGAATGGGTGTAAAGGCAACAATCAGCATAGCAACAATACCGATGAGCATTCTTATTGCTTGTGCTTGAACAATTGCTAAATTGCCACCTGATGCGCTGTATAAAATGGTAAGACCACATAAACATACAGAAATTAATAATACAAATAGGGTTGTATCAAAATGAAAAAAAGCTAACAAGCCTTTAGGTTTATTGGGTAATGTTGGATCGAAATTATTCATTATTCTCCCGCACGAGTATTTGTGGAAGGGGTTTGAATGGGCGCTTTAAAATCTGTAATCCATGCATTAATGACTTCTTTGGCAATCGGTGCTGCCACACCAGAACCTGAGTTACCATTTTCAACAAATACTGTCACCACAATGCTAGGATCATTAGCGGGTGCAAAAGCTGTAAACCAAGCATGATCATGATGTTTTTTCGCCAATGCATTTTTATTATAAGTAGCATTTTGTGCGATTGATTTGACTTGTGCAGTTCCTGATTTACCTGCGATTTGATACTTTAATCCCGATGCAATTCGTTTCGCAGTGCCTTGGCTTCCATGAACAACGCCGACCATGCCATCAATCACACCTTGCCAAAATTCTGGTTTTCGCAATACAACTTCTTGCGCATACTTTGGTTCAATTTGTGTTAACTCGCCTGTGCTTGGATTACGGGTTGCTTTTAATATATGCGGAACAAGTGCTTTCCCACGTTGAGCAACGATTGCTGTCGCTTGATTGATTTGTAAAGGTGTAGTGAGCCAATAGCTTTGACCAATGCCAGCTGTGACAGTTTCTCCATCAAACCATGGTTGATTAAAAGTTTGGCGCTTGTATGCGGGTGTTGGTAATACACCATGGCTTTCACCTAATAAATCAATGCCAGTTGGTGTACCTAGGGCAAATTGCTTTAAAAAGTCCGTCATGGGTGTAATGCCCATTTTATAAGCTAGATCATAATAGTAAATATCACATGACTGTACTAAAGATAGATATAAATTGACCTTACCATGCCCCCAGCGGCGCCAATCTCTAAATTTATGTTTGCTGCCTGGTACTTGATAAAATCCTTGGCATGAAACAGTAGAGGTAGGGGTGATAAGACCAGCTTCTAATCCTGCTAATGCAATTTGAGGTTTGATGGATGAGCCTGGAGGATAACGACCTTGCATAACTCTATTTAAAAATGGTTTTTCAGGATTGTTATTTAGGTCATTAAAATCAGTATGACTGATACCATTGACGAATAGGTTTGGATTGTAATCAGGTTTTGAAACAAATGCTAAAACATCACCCGTTTTAGGATCAAAAGCGACAATTGCTCCTGTGTGATCACCCAGTACTTGTTCTGCGATACGTTGAAGTCTAATATCTATCGTTAAATAAATATCTTGGCCAGGAATGGGAAGTGTTTGTTCTAATTTACGCACAATTCGCCCACTAGAGTTTGTTTCGACCTCTTCGAAGCCCATTGTGCCACGTAAAATATCTTCGAAGCTTTTTTCAGCCCCTTTTTTTCCAATGTGAGTTAATGTTAGGTATTGATTTTGAATGTTTTTAGCTTCTATGTCTTTTAAATCGGTTGAATCAATTCTGCCTACATAGCCTAAAGCATGCACCGCGCTATTGTATTCAGGGTAATGTCTAGTGAGTTGAGAGATTATCTCAACGCCATCTAACTGATATAAGTTAACAGATAATTTATGTATCTCTTCTTCTGTGAGCTGCTCTTTTAAAGGTACAGGAGTTTGTCTGGAAGATACGCGGTCAATGCGTTCATATTTACTGATTTCTTGTTCAGAAATGTTGATCCATTCACGTATTTTTTCAATAATTTCGTGCGTTGGTATAGAGGTGTTTTGTTTGGTAATAGTTAAGTTGAACGACGGAATATTCGTCGCTAAGACTACACCGTTTCTATCAAATATTTGCCCGCGTGTCGGCGGTAATGAAACGAGTTGAATGCGATTTGAATCCGACATCGTGACATATTTTTTATGTAATTTGATTTGTAGGTTAAACAATTGGATTAATAGCACTGAAAAACAGATGAAGATAATGATGGTTATAAAAATCGTGCGATTACGAAACACACTTTTAAGTTGTGCTTTGCTCTTTTTTTTATTTTGAATGGTTTTAGAGAAAAACGACATACAATTATCTAGGATTGACTTTTAATAAAGTGCAAAGATCTGAGAGTAAGACACACACTAATGGCCAAATCAATACTGAGGTTACAACGGAGCCAAATATCCAGAAATTAAACCCATTCGTTTGTCCGATCATGCTGTTAACAAGTAGTGATAAGAAAATTTGTAGTATATAAAATGCTGCAAAAGCTGTAGAGATTTCAGTTAAAGTTAATTTAGACAACCATTTTTTATTACGTTTTGTAATGTATGCAGTGATTGCAAAGGCCAATGCATTGAGCCCGATAGGGTAGAACAGTGCGATATCCATGATTAAGCCGACTGTCCATGCTGAGCCAATACTAAACTGTTTTTTAGTGGTATACAGCCAAAACAATACGATCATTAATAAAAAATGAGGACGAAAAGGCTCTAAATAATTAGATAAAGAGATGAGCTCTAATATTAAGCCAAATAATATAGAAATAAATACGGCTACATAGAATTTCATTCTTCAGCCTCTTTTGGTGGCTCTGCTTTTGGCTGAGTCACTATTGATTTTAGTACTAAAACCTCTCTGATTTTACTTAATTCTGCTGTTGGTTTAGCTGTGATTTTAGCAAAATGGTTGGTTGGATCGTGCTCTATCGCAGTCACAATGGCGACAGGATAACCTTGTGGAAAGCGTTGATCTAAACCTGATGAAATAAGTAAATCCCCAATTTTAATGTCTTCTTCTATAGGAATATTCAAAATATTTAACTGTTGAAAACTCCCTGTGCCTTGCGCAAGCCCTCTAACACCATTTCTATTTAATTGCACAGAAAAAATATGCTGTGGATCAGAGATTAAAATTGCTTGGCTCGACAATTCATTAACATTAATGATTTGCCCAACGACTCCTGAGGTATCAATGATTGGTTGATTTGTTTTGACTAAATCCTGAGAGCCTCTATTGAGTTCAACAATATGGCGATAGGGGTTAGAATTCGTTGAAATAATTTCTGCAATAATTGAAGGATATTGCAAATTATTAGATGAGCGTAACAAAAGACGTAGACGACGGTTTTCAGCGAGTAAAGATGCATTTTTCTGCACTTCAAACTCTAATGTATATTGTCGTGTTTGAAGACGATCAATCGTTGAGATTAACTCTGCTTTATCGCTAAACCACACTTTTATATTCTTACCGGCTGAACTTGGAAGTTCAGCCAAGATTTTGATCGGATAAATTGTTGTGTTAACAATCGATTTAACGGGTTGAAGATAATCAGTTCTAGCATCAAAATAAAGTAAAGCAATAGACGCAAATGCAGCTAAAGCCATTTTTATGGCTAAAATGCTGCTATTTGGTAATAACTGTTTTTTTTGTGTAGAAACTGTTTGCATTGAAGCAATTACTCAAGTGCAAAAGCATTTAAACCGTACATGCCTTGTAATTCTAAGGCTTTACCACCACCACGCACAACGCATGTGAGTGGATCATCAGCAATAATTGCATCTAAGCCAGTTTCTTCAGAGATTAGTTTATCGATATTGCGCAGTAAAGCACCACCGCCCGTAATGACGATTCCACGCTCAGAAATATCTGCAGCTAATTCAGGAGGTGTTTGTTCTAAGGCTAAGCGTACAGCGCTCACTATACCTTGTAATGGTTCCATTAATGCTTCTAGAATTTCATTAGAAGACAATGTAAATGTACGTGGAATACCCTCACTTAGATTACGGCCACGAACTTGCATTTCTAATACTTCGTTTAGCGGATATGCAGTGCCTATTTCTTGCTTGATACGTTCAGCAGTTGGTTCACCGATCAACATGCCATAATTACGGCGAACATATTGAATGATGGCTTCATCAAAATGATCACCACCAATTCGGATTGAGTTGGCATATACGATGCCTGTGAGTGAAATCACAGCAACTTCTGATGTACCACCACCAATGTCTAA
>CANRJX010000030.1 GCA_947631095.1 uncultured Wohlfahrtiimonas sp. | reverse complement strand
TTAAAGAAGGCACAACTATTGCACGTGCAACAGTTGGTGGCTCTGCCCCTTCTCAAACTAAAGTCGAAACACCAAAAACTCAAGAGCCAGTTATGGAAGTTGCCCCAGCAACAGCAGCACCTTCAGATGTTGAATTTGATGTTGTTGTTATCGGTGCAGGTCCTGGTGGCTATTCAGCTGCATTTAGAGCCGCTGACCTTGGGTTAAAAGTTGCATTGATCGAACGTTATTCTACTTTAGGTGGCGTTTGTTTGAACGTAGGCTGTATTCCCTCAAAAGCTTTATTGCACGTCGTAAAAGCTAAAGAAGAAGCTGAAGTTCATCTAAAAAATGCAGGTATCTATTTTGATGCGCCTCGCGTTGAATTAGATGAAATTCGTAATTACAAATCATCCGTTATCGGTAAATTAACAGGTGGTTTAGCTGGCATGGCAAAAATGCGTAAAGTTGAAGTCATTCAGGGCATCGCTTCTTTTAAAGATGATCATCACTTGAATATAGCTTTAGCCGATGGTAACACGCGTACTTTGTCATTTGATAAAGCGATCATCGCTGCGGGTTCACACCCAATCAAATTACCATTTATGCCTGAAGATCCTCGCATCATCGACTCAACAGGTGCTTTAGAATTACGCGAAATTCCTAAGCGCATGTTAGTGATTGGCGGCGGTATCATCGGCCTAGAAATGGCAACTGTTTACTCAAATCTAGGCTCTGAAGTTGAAATCGTTGAGTTTACAGAAGGATTTATTCCTGGTGCTGATCGTGATTTAACTAAAATCTTTGAAAAATACAACAAAGATCGTTTTAGCAAATTGATGTTTAAAACGAAAGTTGTTGGTGCTGAAGCATTACCAGAAGGTATTAAAGTTAAATTCGAAGGTGACAATGCACCATCTGAAGACCAACTATATGATTATGTTTTGGTTGCAATTGGTCGTGCACCTAACGGTTTAAAATTAGACGCTCAAAATGCTGGTGTTAATGTTACTGATCGCGGCTTCATCAATGTTGATAAGCAAATGCGTACAAACGTTGGTAATATTTTTGCAATCGGCGACATTGTTGGTCAACCAATGCTTGCACATAAAGCAGTGCATGAAGCTCATGTAGCTGCAGAAGTATGTGCTGGTCATAAACGCTTCTTTGATATTAAGCAAATCCCTTCTGTTGCTTATACTGATCCTGAAATTTCATGGGCAGGTTTAACGGAAACTCAAGCTAAAGCTGAAGGTATTCCATATGAAAAATCAGTATTCCCATGGAGTGCAAGTGGTAAAGCACTAGCAAGCTCACGCGAAGAAGGTATGACTAAATTAATCTTTGATCCTGAAACTAAAGTGATCTTAGGTGGTGCGGTAGTTGGTATCAATGCTGGCGACTTAATCGGCGAAATTGCCTTTGCAGTTGAAATGTCAGCAGATGTTACTGATATTGCGCATACCATTCACCCTCACCCAACCTTGATAGAATCTATTGGTATGGCGGCTGAAGCAGCTGAAGGTGCATGTACTGATCTTCCACCTGTTAAGAAAAAATAATTATTTATAAGAAGTGATTAAATAAAAATGGCTTTAAATATTTAAAGCCATTTTTTTATCTCAAATATTTAAAAAATTATGTATACTAACGACATTAATGTAAATTTTTTTTACATTAATGTTATATAACTAATTAAACAAATCATTATATTTATATTAGTTAATACTATTACAAAACATTTAGCACTATTTTGAGGATATACAGAGTGTTTGGAAAAGTGACTTTATTAATTACTGGATTTCTAATCATTATGTTCATTGGGCTATTTTATTATCAAAGTGGTGTCAACCCACCGCATGAATGTATAGAATTACAAAAAGATTATGCAGAGCTTTCTAAACTGGTTGAATCTGATGAATATAAAGAAATCGCTCAACAAGTATTATCCAGCAGCAAAATCCAATCGATTCATAATCTTAATCAACACTACAAAACTCTATTAAATAAACAGTTTCGCCGAAATGGATTTGAAGAATTTAAACAAAGCTGCATCAATGCCAAAAAAAGCCTGAACATTGATGGCATTATAGAATCATTTAAGCAGCACAAAAAATCTATTTAGGTTTACATACATAAACATACGCAGGCGGGAAATTTTTCATGACTAATTTTCTTTCCCATGCAAAATAACGAGATAATATTTTTTCCATGCGTTGTGTGTATTGAAATAAAATAAAAGTCCCTTGAGTATAAGAAATAACCTGCAAAGTGGCTTTTAAAATTCTTAACGAAACTCTTAAAGGCAATGATAAAAATGGTAAACATGAAAACACTATATTATAAGGCTGGTCTAACATTTCAGCCGAGACCTTTTTAATAGACAATCTTGAATCTTGAATGTCTTCAAGCTCCTCAAAAAATCTTGGATTAATCTCATATGAAGATAAACGCGCATCTGGTTTCATTGCCCGCAATATATGCTTTGTTAAAACACCATCTCCTGCACCTAATTCTGCAACGACCAACGATGGACAAGACCAATTCACTGATTTAACCATAGCATCACATAAAGCGGGTGATGATGGCATTAATGTTCCCATACTTCTTGGTGAATGAATAAAACTATTAATATACTTCAAATGCTTCTTTAAACGTGGGTGTGCCATAGCCTGCACTTATCCTCTCTCTATTTCATGTTCGCGATTATATCAACTATTTGCGGGAAATGATGATAAATCAATTACGCATAAAAATCAGGCTAAAAATTCATATTAACGGTATACTGCTCTTTTTTATCGTAATTTTAGCCGTATATGAACTTCTCTTTTTCCAACGATGCAAAACCTCTATTCTCCTATAAACCATTCTGGGCGAAACGCTTTGGGCCTGCTCCTTTTTTGCCCATGAGCCGCGAAGAAATGAATGAACTTGGCTGGGATAGTTGCGACATTATTTTAATCACTGGCGACGCTTATGTTGATCATCCAAGCTTTGCGATGGCAATTCTTGGCCGTTTGTTAGAAGAACAAGGCTTCCGCGTTGGTATAATCTCTCAACCGAATTGGCATAATACAGATGATTTCATGAAATTAGGCAAGCCTAATTTATACTTTGGTATTTCAGCTGGCAACATGGATTCCATGGTGAATCACTATACTTCTGACAGAAAAATTCGCCACAACGATGCTTATACACCGGGTGATGTCTCAGGAAAACGTCCTGACCGTGCACTATTAGTTTATTCGCAACGTGCAAAAGAAGCTTATAAAGATGTACCAATCATTGTTGGTGGAATCGAAGCATCTTTGCGCCGCATTGCTCATTACGATTATTGGTCAGAAAAAATACGTCGCTCTGCTTTGCTAGATTCTCGTGCAGACATGCTATTATTCGGTAATGGTGAACGCAGCCTTGTAGAAATATCACATCGTTTGGCTAAGGGTGAAAAAATCCATGAAATGCTAGACATTCGTGGTTCTTCCTTGAATCTTCCGCATCAGCGTAATCATTTTGGGTTAACTGAATTAGACTCAACAACCTTAGATGAAGTTGGTAAAATCGAACCATTGATTAATCCATACACTAATCAAATGATTGGCTCTAAAGATGAACATACACCAAACTTTCCTAAAGATAATAACTTTAATGCCGCATTAAATGAACCTGAAGCTGCACATATCGGTACTGATTTAACTGCTCAAGAAAGAAATCAAAAAAGAGAAGTTAAACAGCAAGCACGCCGTGAAAATTACATACGCTTACCAAGTTTTGATCAAGTTAAAAACGATAAGATTTATTATGCACATACAAGTCGTTTATTGCATTTAGAAACCAATCCTTACAACGCTCGTCCGCTTGTGCAACAGCATGGCGATCGTGATATTTGGGTAAATCCTCCGCCATTACCTTTAGAAACATCTGAAATGGATGGCGTTTATGACCTACCTTATGCACGCGCACCTCACCCTTCTTATAAAGGTGCAAAAATCGCCGCATGGGAAATGATTAAATTCTCTGTCAATATCATGCGTGGCTGTTTCGGTGGCTGTTCTTTCTGTTCTATTACAGAGCATGAAGGTCGTATTATTCAAAATCGTTCACAAGATTCTATATTGCGTGAAATTGAAGAAATTCGTGACCGCACAGAAGGTTTTACAGGCGTTATTTCAGACTTAGGTGGCCCTACTGCTAATATGTATCGTTTGGCCTGTAAAGATCCTCAAATTGAACACAATTGTCGTCGTTTCTCATGCGTATCACCAGATATTTGTAAAAACTTAGATACTAATCACAAACCACTGATCGAATTATATCGTCAAGCACGTAATGTCAAAGGCGTGAAAAAAATTCTCATCGCATCTGGCTTAAGATATGACTTGGCAATTCGTGATCATGAATATGTTAAAGAACTAGTAACACATCATGTAGGTGGTTATTTAAAAATTGCACCTGAACATACAGAAGAAGAGCCTCTGGCTAAAATGATGAAGCCAAGTATTTCTAACTATGACAAATTCAAAGTACTGTTTGATAAATTTAGTAAAGAAGCTGGTAAAAAACAGTATTTGATTCCTTACTTTATTGCCGCACATCCAGGAACATCGGATGAAGATATGATGAATTTAGCATTGTGGTTAAAACGTAATAACTTCCGTGCTGATCAGGTACAAGCATTTATTCCTACGCCTATGTCACTAGCGGGTGCAATGTACCATTCAGAAAAGAATCCGTTAAAACCTGTGAAAACAGATTCAGAAACAGTCTTAACGCCAAAAGGCTTGAAACATCGCCGTTTACACAAAGCATTCTTGCGTTATCATGATCCTGAAAACTGGCCACTATTGCGTGAAGCTTTAAAAAAAATGGGTAGAGCTGACCTTATTGGTAATAGTAAAAACCATTTAATTCCATTGTATCAACCTAAAGGCACTGGTTTGGCGGGCGGTGAAGGAAAACGTATCGGTAAAAAACACAGCCAACAATCTTTCACAACCAAAGGCGTCCTTTCTCGGACTAAATCAGGTAAATTATCTGTTGCCAAAACATCATCGCCAACACAGCGTACCAAACGACAAAATTCGTAGCGAAGGTAATAAAAAACCCATTTGAAAAAATGGGTTTTTTTATACTTAATAAATTTACATTGGCACTACGCGCGCTGTGCCATCTGATCCAGTGGTAATGCGTACACGCTGTCCGTTATAGAAAGCAGTGCCTTTAGCGGCTTGTACATATGCACGCGTTGTATTTGTACCATCTAGCCTAACCATAACCTCAACACCTTGAGTTTTCGTTAAACCTTCCTCAGCTGCCGCACCTGCCAATACACCAACTGCCGCACCTGCGATTGTTGCTAGAGTTTTACCTCTACCGCCACCGATTGAGTTTGCAGCAACACCACCTAATGCACCACCAGTTACAGCCCCCAGTCCTGTTTTAGTTCCTTCGATTTGAACTGCACGAGTACCAACAACAACGCCTGTTTGCACACTTTGTGCTTGTCTTGCTTCAGATCTTGAATAACTATCACCACTTAAAGATGACGCACAACCTGATAAAAACAATGTCATTGCTGCTACAATAATAAGACTAGAATTTTTCTTTTTCATTATATTTCCTCAATTAAGATAATATTCTTCGAAGCATTATATAACTTGAAAACAAAATTCACACGAAATTAATCGCTATACAATCCAACCCAGCGCGTTACCAAGTCGAAAAGCAATACTTGCCATCAATAGACATAACACTGTTCTCATAAACCATAACACGATGAATTGCCATAGTTTGATGCGTACTGATGTTGCTAAGATACATGGAATACTGCCTGAAAAAAACAATATACTACCGACAGTTGTCACAGCAGTAATGTATCGAATCGACAAATCAGCATCTTTAAGCAAAATCGATGGTAAAAACATTTCAGCCAATCCTGATGCAAAAGCACCACTGTATTGTTGAGCATTTTCAAAACCTGTCATCCACAGAAAAGGCTTCAATACAATACCTAACCATTCAAAAACTGGTGTATATTTCGATAAAACAAGCCCTAAAAATCCTATCGCTAAAATGGAAGGTGCAACCACTGAAGACATACTCAAGCCTTCTTTTAAATTTGCCCACATCAATTTTAATACACTAGGATTACGTTCATATTGCTCTATCCCTAAACGCATAGCATGTTTCAATTTATTGTTTTTAGGCGGTTCAGGCAATGGATCTTTG
Organism: uncultured Wohlfahrtiimonas sp.; assembly: GCA_947631095.1. Classification (GTDB taxonomy): domain Bacteria; phylum Pseudomonadota; class Gammaproteobacteria; order Cardiobacteriales; family Wohlfahrtiimonadaceae; genus Wohlfahrtiimonas. The sequence goes on along the minus strand of CANRJX010000030.1, from coordinate 13,579 downwards.
GCAACATTATCAAACAAACTAATGGGTGGAAGATATACAGTAATTGTGGTTACTGCAAAGGTGATAAAAAATGTGCTCCAAAAATAAAAATTCCATGAACTCATGATGCCCAATGTTTTTGCGACAATGATCATGAATGTTGCAGATACAGTAGAAAACCCTGTGGCTACAATCACTGCTTCACGATGAGAATACTTGCCTTGTTTATATAAACGGTCAGTGATTAATAAACCAATAGAATAACTGCCTACAAAAGAAGCGACTGCATCTACTGAAGAAGCACCTGGCGTTCTAAATAATGGACGCATTAATTTTTCCATAAATACAGAAATAAATTCTAACAATCCAAATCCAATCAAAAATGTTAGAGCAACTGCCCCCACAGGAATCAACAATCCAACAGCCAATGCTAATTTCTCAAATAAAAATGGAAGCATATCAGGTTGCATAGCCCATGCAGGCGCAAAACCGGTTAAATACATAATTCCCAAAATTAAGCCAACAACCTTAAATACTGAAAAAATTTGATTGCTGACAGAATTTTTATACGTACCTTTGATATAAGGCATCACAGCACCATAACTCATAATTAGTAGTATCAATGTAAGTGCAACAGGCCTTAAATTCACAATAACAAAACTAGCAATATGATCTATAAAAATCGTTTCTTTCCCACCTATATCAATAGATATAAAAAACATTAATATTCCAATACTGCTTAACAAACTAATTTTTAATAACGTAAAAATATTATTATTTTTACGATCATCACTATTTGTACTTAATGGCGTATTCATGGCCACTCTCCTTCAACAATATTTATTTTTATTTTCAGAAACTGTATTAATATCAGCATACAAGTCATTATGTCTATACATTAATAACTTTAAATACTGTTATAACAAACTATTAATAATGATTTTTATAAAAATTCTTAGTAATGATTATATATTACATAAAAACTACAAATAAAACATATATGCTATATATACCAACAACTTAAAGCTTGACACTATTTTCATTAAATGATTTGATGCTTACACACCAATTCAGGACACCCAAATGAATACCACAAATTTACAACTAATGATGATGCTTTAGAGAGTTACTCACTGAGTGACTCTCGATACCCAATCTATAGAGTCACTCTAAAGCACAGCATTAGTTATGCAATTTAAAAACCAGAGTGATCAAAACTCTGGTTTTTTTTTGAATATTATTATTGTTAAGGAGAGAAATCATGCCTGTTGTTATTCCAGAAGATTTACCAGCAACCCAAATTTTGAAAGATCACGGAATATTCGTGATGAATACTGAAAGAGCACAAACTCAAGACATTCGTCCAATCAAAATTTGTATTTTAAATTTAATGCCTGACAAAATAACGGCTGAAACTCAATTGTTAAGTAAATTAAGTAATGGAATTTTACAAGTTGACATCACTTTAATGGCAATTGAAAATCATATCTCTAAAAATACTAAGCAAGCGCATTTAGATGATTTTTATAGTTATTTTAATGACATTAAGGATGAATACTTCGATGGCATGATCATTACTGGCGCACCAATTGAGTTATTAGAATTTGAAGACGTAACGTATTGGGATGAGCTTGTAAAAATTTTTGAATGGAGTAAAGAACATGTTTTCACTTCATTATATATCTGCTGGGCCAGCCAAGCAGCGCTAAAATATTTTTACGATATTGATAAACAAATTTTCCCTACAAAACTCACAGGGGTATTTCCACATATTAAAGAAAAGCCAGAATCTCAATTACTGATTGGAATTGATGATATTTTCTATGTACCACAATCTAGAAATACTGAAAGTGATCCCGTTGCAATACGCAATCATAAAGATCTAGAAGTGATCGCTAGCTCTGAAGAATCTGGCATTCATATTGTCTCTAGCAAAAATGGCAGACAATTATTCATGAGTGGTCATCCTGAGTATAATAAAGACACTCTTTTACTTGAATACCAAAGGGATGCAGCTCAAGGATCTACAGTAATCCCTGTTAACTATTTCAAAGATGATAATCCTAATAATCCTATTGAAACAAGATGGATGAGTGCGTCTAGCTTATTTTTCCAAAACTGGCTAAACTATTTTGTATATCAAGAAACAGATTACGACTTCACTTCTCGTGATTCAAAATCTAAATAAGTAAATATATATATAGATCAGAAGATAACTTCTGATCTATAATGCAAAAACCTCTACTTCTAGTTTTATTTTTATGAAAAAAATAGTGACTTTAATAACAGTTGCTTTATTAGCAACAGGTTGTGCCACAGCCAATAAAGAAAATACAACAACAGGCTCTAAGCAACATACTCAGTTAAAAAATAGCCACGTTGTAACGACAGAATTAAAAAAACAGATGAAACAATGGCAAGGTACACCTTATAAGTTGGGTGGCAATACACTCAATGGGATTGATTGTTCAGCTTTTGTACAAAAAACCTTTAGCGATAAATTTGACATCGCCTTACCCAGAACAACATTAGCCCAAACATCACAAGGTATTCAAATTCCTAAAAACAATTTGCAGCCAGGTGATCTTGTATTCTTCAAAACCAATTGGCGCGGTGGCAGCGGATTGCATGTTGGAATCTATAATGGGAATAACCAATTTATCCATGCATCCACATCAAAAGGTGTCATTACGTCATCTTTAGATGAAAAGTATTGGAAACAAAGGTTTTATCAAGCACGAAGACTTCAAACACCGTCAATCACATAATTTAGATAATAAAAAAGAGTGGCTAACCACTCTTTTTTATTATGATCATTTTATTCAGTTGAGCTCATATCTATTTCTACATCAAGCAATTGATAATCTGCGCCATACTTTAAGATTGCACGATTGCGCCACAATAACTCTAAGTCATCCGTATACAATTCAACTTTATCCGCATACATAACAATGGCATCTAGTGAGACAAAGTCACAGAATTCTTCCAACGTATAGGCAGCTTCATCATCATTGAGCCAATCTTTATTTTTAATCTCTAAAAGTTTTTCTAAACCTTCAATAAATACATCTTCAAAGATTTCACTTTCTAGAAAATTGATTAGCTTATTACCCAAAAATTCAATATTTGAATCACTGGTTACTAAATTAATTTTCAAAGGCATACCTGATAGCTCAATACTACCTACATATCCTTTTAATAAGTCTTCATATACTAGCTCACCCAAAATTGGGTGATTTACGATTACATCGCTCATGCTTAACGCTCTCTCTCTGGGTGATGTCCCCAATTTAACTTTGCTCTTAAAATTTCAAAATAACTATAATCAGATGGGTGGATCAAAGTGATTTTTGCGGCACTGCTCATTAAATGCAATTCCTCACCCGGCCAAAAATCGAATACAACTTGACCATCACAACTTACACTGACAGCATGATCAATATTATCTTTTAATTTCACCTGAATTTTACGATCTGTCGGCAATACAATCGGCCTATGGCTGAATGTATGTGGAGAAATGGGCACAATCAGTACTGCTGATAATGTTGGATAAACCAGTGGCCCACCAGAAGACAACGCATATGCTGTTGATCCAGTTGGTGTTGCAAAAATTACACCATCAGCCCAATAACTGGTTAAATATTTTTCATCTACAAATACATCCAATTCGATCATTCGTGAAATACTGCGTTGATGAATGACAATGTCATTCAATGCAAAAGAGTTAAATTTATCATTAACAACAACCTTAATTAACTCTCTCTCTTCAGTGACATAATCACCATCTAAAATTTTCTGTAAACTTTCTTTCAGCTCAGTCTCTCTAATATCTGTTAAAAAGCCTAAACGACCCAAATTAATGCCTACAAAAGGAATATTTAAATGGCATGCCTTACGTGCAATCCCAAGAAATGTACCGTCACCACCAAAAATAATGATCAAATCACAATCTTTAACAGTCGTTTCCAATAGTTTTTTTGTTTTTTCATCATCACTAGGAGGTAATGATAAAGCTACAACTTCCCTATTATTCTTGCGCAATATTTCTTCTGCTACATTGATAACAGAAGCAAATGATGGATTGCTAACATTATTGCGACTAATCAATGCAACTTTTTTAAAATTGTTCATCTTAGCTTATTTATCTAGTAAGAAAGTGATAGACTCTAACCTATTATTAAAGGTTTTAAAAGCAAAGAAAATGTCTAAAATTAAATTAACTCAATATAGTCATGGCGCTGGCTGTGGATGCAAAATCGCACCTAAAGTGCTTGAAAAAATTTTAGCGGGCAGCGGAATTCAAACTTCTGATCCAAATCTTTGGGTCGGCAATCAATCTAAAGATGATGCGGCAGTATATGGAATTGATGATAATACTGGCATCGTTTCAACGACAGATTTTTTTATGCCAATTGTAGATGACCCTTTTGATTTTGGCCGAATCGCAGCGACAAACTCCATCAGTGATGTTTATGCAATGGGAGGAAAACCCATTATGGCAATCGCTATTTTAGGCTGGCCAACAGATAAATTAGCACCAGAAGTTGCTAAAACTGTTATTGAGGGCGGTAGAGCGGTATGTGATGCAGCTGGCATTGTATTGGCAGGCGGCCACTCCATTGATGCACCTGAGCCAATTTTTGGCTTAGCGGTTACAGGAGTTGTCAACAAAGCTAATCTTAAGCGCAATAATACAGCTAAAATCGGCGACCATCTTTTTCTAACAAAACCGCTAGGAATTGGTATTTTAACCACCGCTGAAAAACGTGAACTTCTCAAAGATGAAGATAAAAATAGTGCGCGCGATGTGATGCTTCAATTAAATTCTGCTGGTGCTGAATTTTCAAAATATGATTATATTCATGCCATGACAGATGTCACAGGATTTGGGCTAGCAGGCCATTTAGTCGAAATGGCAGAAGGAAGCGATGTATCGATTGAACTCAATAGCAATAATATCCCGTTAATAGATAATGTTCGCCATTATGAATCATTAGGCTCTGTACCTGGTGGAACCCTAAGAAACCTAGAAAGTTATGGGCATTTAATTGAGAAAAATATTATTTTCGATGAGTTCAAGCACCTCATTAGCGACCCTCAAACAAGTGGTGGCCTTTTAGTATCAGTATCGCCTAACCATATCGATGATTTTTTAACATTAACTAAGAGATTAGGTTTTGGCGACCTTCAATCAATCGGCCGTGTCATTGCAACAGACGAGTGGAAAATTCACTTACAATAATTAATTGAGATCATCGCCTCTATACATATTTATCTTAAAAAATGAGGCGATTCTAAAAATATAAAATAACTGCCAATATGAATATCATAAAAACAAACTTCTTATCACAACAATATTTACATCGAGCAACTTTTTTCCTATTTGTCCTTTGGATTTTTATAACTTTTGCCAGTTTAGATAGCTTACCATTTATCAGCGATTACTATAATGTTTGGCGCATGAATCAGATTTTTCTATTAATAATTTGTAGCCTAATATTTTTAATACAGCCAATATCAAAACTCATACAAATACCAAAAGCATTTATATGCGTCATATCAGCCATTTCAATCTGTTATTTTATGAGTTACTTTATGGGCGTAAAAAACACGACGGCTTACTTAACAATCAGCTTAAACCTTCTTATTCTCATCTCGTTAATTTATTTTGCCAATACTTTTTCTTCAGATTTTACTTGGCATGAAAAAATATTAGCCATCTGTATACTTTTGCCGATTCCAGCCATTATATATTTTTTTACAGGCGTCATTATTCAACTGTTTGATCCAACTTATCAAGATCATGGACACAACCATTTCAACAATATCCGATATTTTAATGACGCTTTACTGCCTATATTAATCCTTCTCTGGATGCGCCCAGGTTTTTTAGCACAAGCAAAATACAATAAAGCAATCATAGTGTTAAGCACACTGTATCTTTACGTCTTTTTAAGCGATGGCGCCAGAGCAATTATATTGGCATTTGGTCTGGCTATTTTAATGATTTTGCTTTTTGATCGAAAAAGAATAAAGAATATAAAAATCCCCCTACTGTCTTTAATCTTATCAGCATCATTTTTCTATGCGATGCAATACCTTATAATCTTTATACATGGCGAAGATATATATAATCTAAGCCTAACAAGAGCAACCAGTTCAGGTAGACTCGATCTTTATCTTTATTCATTAGAATCATTCATCAGAAACCCTATACAAGGTATGGGAATAGCGAACTTTACATTACCAATTGATGATCCCAAATTTCATGGACAAGGGCATCCTCACAATATTTTCTTACTTTTACTCAGTGAAATGGGAATTTTAGGGTTCATCATATCCGCACTTCTAACTGGCAGCTTAATTTTTCTATTCTGTATTAGAAAAAGAGTGGCTACGTGGGGTTGGATTGGCATATATATGATTACAATTAACGGAATGCTATCAGGTGCACTTACATATCCGTTCAGTCAAATGTTAAGCTTATTATTGATCATCTATGTCTATGCACAATACCAGCAAGACCATCCAGCTGCAGTCAAGCCAAATACACTCTCTAACCTACTCATTTTTTATAATAAAGCATTAATTATTATTGCAACTCCAATATTAATTCTTACCACTTATTGGATTTTACCTTATCTACAAGAAATGCCACTGAACCAACAAGATCTTATTTTAGATGACACGTTAATCTATCGAGCAAAAGGCCCTTCCACATGGCAACAAAATCCAATAATGAATTTTCCGCAAAAAAATGAAGCACAATAAAAAAATCCCTTTTAGAGTTTTATCTAAAAGGGACATCTTCTTAATCTTTTAATGCTTTCAACAAATCTTTAGTTAAAGCATAAATTTCTGTCACAGCAGGAATATTTACTCTTTCATCAGGTGAATGAGCACCTTTAATAGTTGGACCAAAGCTAACCATTTCTAAATCTGGATACAATTTACCAATCAATCCCGTTTCTAAACCTGCATGAATAACTTCAACATCCATTGCCTTACCATGTTGAACTTCATAAATTTCTTGCAGTACTTTTAGTGGTTTTGAATCTAAATTCGGCGTCCAAGATGGATATTCATTTTTAGCTTGCCAAAAATAACCAGCCAATTCACCTAAATTACGTGTTTTCACTTTGATCATTTCTAAGCCTTCATCTGTTAAGAATCTTGCCAACAAACCAATGTTTAAACCACCTTTTTCGGTAATAGAAACCGTTCCAATATTACAGCTAGTTTCAACCACAGGTAAAATTGCTGATTGCTTCAAAACGCCTTGTGGCAATAAAGTCAAAAATGCCAACACTCGATGTGAATCCTGAGAGGATAATGCTGGCGCACTATCAGATACTTCTTGTATCAACTCAACACCTTCATCAATATTTTTTAATCTTAACTTTAAGTGTGTTTGCCAATTTTCTAAATGCGCTTTCATAAACTCTTCATGAGTCTCATCATAAGCAATGATAGCCACAGACTCCCTTGTTAGAGCATTACGCAATGTTCCACCAGTAAAGGATACTAAACGAATTGGCATTTGCTGGGATAATGCACTCAAGCATTCTGCCAATAAATTATTCGCACTTTCACGTCCTGTATGAATATCAATTCCTGAATGACCGCCTTTTAAGCCTTTTAATGTAATTTTTGCAAATTTTCCATATTCGCTTGAATCATAATCTAAACTTGCACTGTAAGTAATATCAACGCCACCAGCACAACCCACAAAGCATTTACCTAAATCTTCACTATCAAGATTGATTAAATATTTGCCTTGCAACCAGTCTGCTTTCATAGCGCGTACGCCGCCCATCCCAGCTTCTTCATCCACTGTTAATAGAATCTCTAAAGGACCATGCTCCGCATCAGGATCATCTAAAATTGCCATCGCCATTGCAACACCAATCCCATTATCTGCACCCAATGTTGTTCCTCTAGCCTTTACCCACTCTCCATCTACATACATATCAATAGGATCTTTATCAAAATCATGGTCTGTACCATCATTTTTTTGGCAGACCATATCTGTATGCCCCTGAATAATAACAGCTGGTGCATTTTCATAGCCTTTGGTTGCGGGCTTACGAATCAACAAATTACCAATATCATCTTGTAAAACTTCTAACCCTTGCTTTTCTGCCTCTGCTTTAAAATGAGCTTGAATTTTTTCTTCTTTTTTAGAAGGCCTCGGTATCTGATTCATTTCATAAAAATGCTTCCATACCAATTCTGGTGATAATTTTAAAATATCTGACATAACAATCCCTTCTACTCTCTTTTACAATAAGGCCGAATCAATTCCGTCCATTAACCGAGCCTCATAATAAAGAACTCGCTGAGCTTTCTCAAGAAAATCTCATAAAGCGACACATTTAAGAGAATGTTATACTCTGTTTCATGATTTTCATCTTCAGGAGAAACCAATGCAACGCTTTCGTGTTTTACCTTTTTCAATCATTGTATTATTGCTCAATCTTTTTTTCATCCCTACTTCTTTCGCAGCAACTGATACTCCAAACAGTACAACAGAACAGCTTTTAACCATCTCTACAGATCTTCAAGATCTACAACTTAAAAGAGATGAGCTGCTCAAAGAGATTAAAAAAGAAAAAGATGAAGAGCATAAATTAGAACTAGAAGAGAGCCTAAAACGCACCAATGCACAGATAAAAGAGTACTCTGAACTCTTTGAAAAAATCTCTTTGGGCGGTATTGATATGACCCGATTTGAAACTCCTGCCAAACAAATCGTTCAACAAACTTCAGATTATGATTGGCAAAAAGAGCTGATTCAAATTGCTCAGCCAGTATTTGCAGAAATGAAAAAAATCACCGATGCGCCCAGAAAACGAGATTTATTGCGCTTAGAACAAAAAGAAATTGATGCACGTTTAGAACAATTAAATAAAGGAATCGTTATCTTTGATGAAATTCAGGCCAATGATCTGCCAGCAAATGCGCAAAAAAGCCTACAAAATATCAAAGAAAATTGGAACAACTTGCATAAAGAACTAGAACGCGAACGCCGATTGACCGAATTAAAACTTGATGAACTAACAACAAAAGAAGACTTTATCACACGATTAACAAAAGGTGCTTGGGGCTTTATCAAAGGTCGCGGATTATTGCTATTAATTACCATTGCATCTGCATCGATCTTATTGTATGGATTTAATCGCCTATTACTTTTGCTAGAATCACGCGAAAAAAATATCATTTCTACAAGATGGCGTATTTTTATACTACTTTATCAAATCATCACAATTTTAATCATTTCTACGATCATCTTAGCCATCCTCTATTCTTCAGGTGATATGGTATTGTTTGGCGTCGCTATCTTGATCATATTAGCGTTTTTAGTGTCTTCACGAAATTCGATTCCAAAATACTTTACTAAAACGCGTATTTTCTTAAATATGGGGCAAGCACGTGAAGGCGAACGCGTTATTTATAATGATCTACCGTGGAAAATTAATCGCATCAATTTATACACTGTTTATCTTGTGAATCCACTTTTAGAAAATGGCACAATGCGTTTAACCATCGACCATTTAAACAATATGATATCTCGTCCAATCAAAATGGATGAAACATGGTTCCCAACGGTTGTAAATGACGTTGTGATTTTACCAAATGGCAATGCATATAAAGTTCAACGTCAAACACCAGAATATGTTTATTTAATTTCATCTGGCACTGAACTGATCTATCCATCCAAAGATTTCATCAAAGACAAAATCACTAATATTACTTATGGTTATTATATCTCTACAGAATTTTCGATCTGTTATAACAGCATCAAAGGCAATATTGATGATGTCATCGAAACCCTTCACACAAGATTAAAAACTGACATTGAAAACAATCAACCAGAAGCATTTAAGCTAATGAAATCTCTCACAGTTGACTTCAGTCGTATGAATGATAATGGCAATGCTGTATTTATGATTGCATTATCAATGGGTTCTTTTGCAACCGACTACCGCTCATCAATTTTACGTACCATTCAAAAAGGCTGCATGAAAGCTGCGGATGATAATAATTGGGAAATCATTGCGATTTCTAAATATACAATTTGCTAATCCACCTCAATCCCAATGTATCAATCACATTGGGATTTTTCTGATACAATCTGCGCTCCTATCTGTTTCCTCGCGCCCTTATTCATCATGCAATTGACTCAACAAACTGATTACGCTTTTAAAACCCTAATTTATACTTCGATTCATTCCGATCGATTGGTTAATATTTCAGAGATCTCTAATTATTATAATATTTCGCGTAGTCACTTAACGAAAGTCATTGCAAAGCTAACAAAGCTTGGCTACTTAGCAAGCATTCGTGGTAATCAAGGCGGATTAAAACTGGGCAATGACCCTTTTCATATTAATTTAGGGCAACTTGTGAGAGATTTTGAGCAAATGTCGATCATTGAGTGTCATAGTGATGATAATCAGTGCAATATTTCCACACAATGCCGCATCAATAAAATTATGGCTGATGCACTCAAAAGTTTTCTACAAGTTTTGGATGGTTATTACTTATCAGATGTGATTGGTAATCTTAGTTTAATTAGCTTAATAAAATCTTAATCTAGAAATCATTTTGTTTTATATATTAAACAAATTCATGTATAATCCATGAAAATTGTTTGAGGAAAATGATTATGATTAATGTCGCTTATATCAAAAAAATTATCAAAAGCAAAGGATTAACTCTCCAGAACGTTGCTGATCATTGTGGTATGACTAAAGGTTATTTAAGTCAATTATTAAATAATAAAGTCAAAAGTCCAAGTGCGACAAAATTAAATGCACTTTACCAATACCTAAACATTAATCCACAAGAGAAAAATAAAACTGTTGGCCTAATTTTTGGCGCATTTTATCCGCTGCACACTGGACACATTTATTTAATTCAGCGAGCAATTAGCCAAATTGATGAGCTACACATCATACTTCGCTATAATCAGAAACGCGATGATCAATCATTCAAAGACAGCGCAATGAGCCGCCAGCCTTCTTTGAAAGATCGCCTAAGATGGTTACTGCAAACATTTAAATACCAAAAAAACATCCATATTCATTACATTGATGAAGAAAATCTCACTCATTCAATTGAAGATCAAGAAAAATGGGCCAAAAAAGTTGATTACTTTTTACAGTCACACAATATTGAGCCAGACATAATTTATAGCAGCGAACATAAAGATGTTGATTTTTACCAACAATACTTAAATCTACCAACAAAAATTATTGATCCTGAAAGAACATTCATGAATATTTGTAGTGAAGATATTCGTAGAGCACCATTGGCACACTGGGAATATATACCAACAGAAGTCAAACCATTTTTTGTTAAAACAATTGCCATTTTAGGGGGCGAATCTAGCGGAAAAAGTACAATGGTCAATAAGCTTGCAAATATGTTTAATACTACAAGTGCATGGGAATATGGACGAGAATATGTATTCAAACATTTAGGTGGTGATGAACGCGCTTTGCAATTTGATGATTATAATAAAATTGCATTAGGACAAGCTCAGTACATTGACTTTGCAGTAAAACATGCAAATAAAATCACATTTATAGACACTGATTTTGTCTCGACTCAAGCTTTCTGCATTCAATATGAAGGTAAACCACACCCTTCTGTACAAGCAATGATTGAAAACTATCGTTTTGACCTTGTCATCTTATTAGAAAATAATACACCTTGGGTCGCTGATGGATTACGCCACTTAGGCTCTAATCAAGCGAGAAAAGACTTTCAAGCTTTACTTAAATTAATCCTCAATAAAAACAATATTCCATATGTTGAGATAACCTCAGATCAGTATGATGAGCGATACTTAAAATGCATAGAATTAGTGGATGAAATTTTAAAAAGTTCGCGATAATCACATTGAATAAATAAATGATATTAAGGAGCATATAATAATGAAAACTCTTATCCTTACGATTGGCAGACACAAAACATATCCTTATCTTTGTTTCATCTTAGTGATCAGTGCATATTTATACACTGATCCTTTTACCGAGCTCAATCTTCGTTATGCTCTCTCATTTTTTGGCGCCATAACAGGCTTAATTTGCGTCATTCTATTTACACGACGAAATCCACTAGGCAATTACTTTGGCTTATTAGCAGCCATTGGTGAAAGCCTTGGGAACTTTTTAGGTGGTAATATTGGGGCTGGGATGCCGGCTATTTATAATTTTGGCACTCATGTTTATGGTATTTTCAATTGGCGTAAAAATAATGACAAAACTGATAAAGTTATCACACGCACATTAAATCCACGACAATTTATCTATGTACTACTTGCCTTCATTATTATTTTTGTTTTTACGATTCTTCTCACAAACTGGAGTGGTGTTGAAAATACAACCTCACAATTGATTACGAATGGCATAATATTTGGACTCGCCCTTCCTGCTCAAACATTGCTTGTATTAAGATATGATTTCAACTGGTATTTATGGATTATTATGAATATTTTTGTAATCTCTTTAAACTTCCTAGGGCCTGAAATCAACCCTGTAATAGGCGCACAATACTGCATTTACCTTTTTAACTCTACTTATGGGCTTTTAGAATGGAAAACATTTGCTAAAGACAATACAAAGTAATCCTGATACCACTTTATACATCACAACAACTCATACAGAATCATTCATGAACTTATTAGAATTGAGCATATATGCAATTACCGTCATTATTATGATCGCAACACCAGGCCCAGTAATGATTTTGGTCGCCAGCACTGGGTTAAAAAATGGCTATAGAGGTGCACTAAAAACTATTTTTGGCACGAATATTGCATCTTTAGTACTCATTGCGTTATCAATACTTGTCCTAAAAGGCATCCTTAGCATTAATGAAATAGTCTTTATACTTATGAAAGGTATCGGCTCAATCTATATTGCTTATATTGGTTATGACATCTTAAAAGATATATTTTCTAAACAAAACAATACCAATAATAGCTTAAAACCAATAGATGGTGGATTCAAAAAAGGTTTTTTAGTAGGCATCTCTAACCCTAAAGATATTATTTTCTTTTCTTCCTTTTTTCCACAATTTATCAATGTTCACAGTAATATTAATACTAGCTTATCAATTTTAGTCATTACATGGATAATTCTAGATTTTCTAACACTATCCATTATTTATTTGGCATTTAATTCAATTTCACAACGTACAATCTATCAGAAAATACTTTGCGCCTGTGGCATTTTACTCATTACAATTGCCATTTATGGATTATTCACATCCATCCAATCATTAGTAATAATGATCTAATCTTGTATACATTCCACAAATAAATAAGTGAAAATAAAAAGCCCCATCTAAAGATGGGGCTTTTTAAATATAATATGTTTATAAATTATTCAGCAACAACGTTTACTTGAATATTTACGATTACATCTGGGTGCAATGTTAAAACAACAGCATGCTCACCAATGCTGCGGATTGAACCATCAGCAATACGGATTTCATGTTTATCTAATTTAACACCTGCATTTGTAACAGCTTCAGCGATGTCTTGGCTAGTTACAGCACCGAATAAACGGCCTTCTGAACCTGCTTTAAC
>CANRJX010000029.1 GCA_947631095.1 uncultured Wohlfahrtiimonas sp. | reverse complement strand
CCTTCTGCACCAATTTCTTTAAATGCTTCTGCCGTTAAGTTTCTCGGTTGATCATCTTGGATCACAATATTGTCTTCATCTCTAATGCCGCCGTAAGGTAAGAACTCATTAATTAAATCAATATTCAAATATTGTGCTTTCTCTTCATCCATAATTGCTTCACTGATCAGCGTGTTATTAAAGTAAATTCCAGGCTCAATCGTTAATACCATATTGTTTTGTAATGCTTGTGTTAAGCGCAAGTTTTTGAAAGTTTCATTGGTTTCTTTCAAAGATTTAGCAATGCTTGGAGTATCGTGCGTATTTAAGCCTAATAAGTGGCCGATTCCATGAGGGAAGAAGATTCTAACTAATCCTTTAGAAATTGCTGTTTGAACATCAATATTAATCACAAATTGATGTTTGATTAAGATTTCAGCAATAAGTTCTAAGGCCAAACCGTGAATATCTAAATAGGAAACACCCGATTTGCAGTGTGAAATTAACTCTAATTTAATCGCTCTTACATCATTTAATAAGTGGCGAAATGCTTCATTAGAGTCTTCACCTGCGTGAGTGCGAGTAATGTCAGCGATATAGCCATCATAATGTGCGCCTGCATCAATTAAGAAGCTATAGAGCATAGCAGGAGGATGTTGATCTAATTCTTGATAATGTAAAATACTACCATTTTCGTTATAAGCAATAATATTGCCATATGGAAGCTCTGATTCACGTAAACCAACCACATCCAAGTAATCTAAGTTCATTTGAAATTCACTGATGAATTCTCCCAGTGATTCTCTCACCGCTAAATGAGCAGAGGCTGCACGAATTGATGCAAGTTTCATGCATTCGATTTCAAATTCCGATTTAATTAATCTCCAGCTATCAATTTCTTGTTTTTGCGCCAAAGAAGATTTATGAGAATCATGTGCATCAAAAAAATCAGGTCCCAACCAGATCCAGTTTTTATCTTCAGTAAAATTAGTCAGAATGTTTTGAAGGTCCTCAATATGTGCATAAGACTCAATCTCAAACATATTTTGCCATTCTGCAAACTCTTTTTTAACTTTTAGCCAAAAATCTTTGGGTTGATAGTTATAGAGTTTGCGTGAATTTTTAGTGATGACTAAATATTGATGAGTACCAATATCCTCAGGAATCCAATGACGCAAACTTGCTGGCATTTTATGAGGAATTTCAATGTCATCATCATAGTAAAATTTTGGTGAGCCTGAGGTTAAAATCAATGCTTCTAATTGATGTTTATCCAGAAAATCGTTGGCTTTTTGTTGTAAAGATTCAATGTGAGCTTGATAGAGTGACATATTTTCCCCTGAGCGATATGAGTAAAGCGCCCTATATGTATCATGATGTTGCAATCAGTGCAACACAATGAATCTAATTGCTATTTTGTGATAAAATGCCCCACTAATTTTAATACTCAAAAGTCATTAAGGAGTTTTCAATGGCAGGTCATAGTAAATGGGCTAACATTCAGCATCGTAAAGGTGCACAAGATGCAAAACGTGGAAAAATTTTCACTCGCTTTATTCGTGAAATTACTATCGCAACAAGAATGGCTGGAAATGGCGACCCTGCGACTAATCCACGCTTGCGTTTAGTCATTGATAAAGCATTGTCTGCCAATATGACAAAAGATACCATCGAGCGTGCAATTAAACGTGGCTTAGGTGGAGAAAGCGATACAGAGCAAGAGGAAATTCGCTACGAAGGTTATGGTCCTGGCGGTGTTGCAGTTATGGTTGATTGCTTATCAGATAATCGTAATCGCACGGCAGGTGAAGTTCGTCATGCATTCACAAAATGTGGTGGCAACTTAGGCGTTTCAGGTTCAGTTGCTTTCCAATTTACTGAAATGGGCGTTTTATCTTATCCTGAAGGTTCTGATGAAGAAGCTATCACAGATGCAGCAATCGAAGCAGGTGCTGATGATGTTGTGGTGAATGAAGATACTTCTATAGATGTATTAACAACACCGCAAAATTATGCGGCTGTATATAATGCGATGGTAGAAAAAGAATTAGTGCCTGAAGAGTCAGAAGTGACAATGCGTGCTGCGAATAATGTTGCATTAAACTTAGATGATGCAAAACAAATGATTAAAATGTTAGAAATGCTAGAAAATTTGGATGATACACAAAATGTGTATTCGAATGCCGATATTTCAGCTGATATTCTTAGCCAATTATAATTTAAGATTGTTGTGATTATTTTAGGGATTGATCCAGGTAGTCGAATCACAGGTTATGGTGTGATTGAGTGGAATAATCATAAAGCTCGATATATTGATAGTGGCTGTATTCGTATGGATATTCAAGCCACTACAGGCAATCGACTGAAGACGATTTTTGAAGGGCTCGATCAACTTATTGGTTTATATAAACCTGATCAATTATCCATTGAGCAGGTTTTTATACATAAAAATCCTCAGTCTGCCTTGAAATTAGGGCAAGCACGTGGTGTTGTTTTGTGTGCAGCGGCATTGGCAGGTTTAGAAATTTATGAATACAGTGCCACTAAAATTAAGCAGTCCGTAGTGGGTAATGGGCATGCAACGAAAGATCAGGTTCAACATATGGTAGAGCATTTGTTGAAATTAAATGGTAAGCCACAAGCTGATGCTGCGGATGCGCTTGCAGCCGCTTTGACACATGGTTACCACTTTCCATTGTTAGGAGTGAAATAATGATTTCTCGATTAAGAGGAAAGATTTGGGAAAAAACCGCACCCAATATTATTGTGTTGGATGTATCAGGTGTTGGTTATGAAGTTGAGGTTCCGATCTCAACTTTTTCAGTATTGCCATCTGTAAAAGAAGAAGCTAACTTATATATCCAGCAAATTGTGCGTGAAGATGCAAATTTACTATATGGTTTTGCAAGTTTGGCGGAGAAAGAAGCATTCCGTATTTTAATTAAAGTTTCTGGCATTGGCCCGAAAAGTGCCATTGTCATTTTATCTGGTTTATCTGTGTCTGAGCTATATGATGTGATTGCTAATGAAGATATCACTCGACTAACTAGAGTGCCAGGTATTGGTAAAAAAACAGCAGAGCGATTAATCGTTGAATTGAAAGATAAGATCAAATCATTATCAGGCGGCTCTGTGAATGATCTATTTAATCAAACACCAAAATTTGATCCAATGAATGATGCTGTTTTGGCTCTCTCTACTTTAGGCTATAAAGCAGCCGATGCTGAGAAGATGATTAAGAAAATTGCAAAGCCTGGAATGGCAGTGGATGAACTCATTAAGGTTGCATTGCAATCTTTAATGAAAAAGTAAATTCAAAATTTACATTTGCAAAAAATGGTATTCTTTTCGGTCAAAAATTAACCATACTTTTTATTAATCATGAAGGATTAGTATGAAAAAGACTCAAAAATTATTTCTATTACCTATAGCGATATTTTCTATTTTTCATCTCGGATATGCATCTGATGATGAGATTAAAACTGATGATGCACGTGAAAGTAAAGTGGAAGAAGTCACAGAGAAAAAAGTTGAAGCAAAACCAGAAGTGAAAAAAACTATTTTCGGTCATGATGAAATGGTTATTTTGCCTCAAATGGGAGATTTGGAGCTGCACGCAAAGCTTGATACAGGAGCAAAGACGGCATCTTTAAGTGCAAAAGATCTAAAAATCTTTACTAAAAATAAAGATAAATGGGTTCGCTTTAAGTTGGAAAATGGTAAAAAATATTATGAATTTCCAATTAAGCGAATGAGCCGAATCAAAAAACGTAGCGGTGAGATCACATCTGCTGATGATCAAACATATACTGAGCGCCCTGTTATTGAGCTAGAAGTGTGCTTGGGTGATCAAATGAAAAAACTGGAAGTGAATTTAACAGATAGATCACGCTTTACATTTCAATTTTTAATAGGAAAAATAGGCCTTTCAAAATTAAAGGCAATTGTTGATCCGTCAGCAGCAAAATTAACGACACCAGTTTGTCCAACAGTGAAATAATTATATGAAATCATTAACATTACACTTAAAAGTACTCATTACTATTTTAGTCGTGATCGGATTGGGATCGATTGCATATCAAGCAATTGTATTAAAAATCCCATTGACTGAAGATTCTCGTGGCTCGGTATGGACAATTGATACCAAAATATCATTTGATGTTAGAGGATCAAAGCCAGTTAAATTGGAGATGTTCATCCCTTCTAAAGAAAATGCCTTAAGTACTGTAATCTTAGAAGATGATAGTATTTTGGCCAGAGGCTATGGCGTTGCTCGTGATATAGATCCATTGGGTAATCAAAGATTAGTATTATCTTCAAGAAGAGCATCTGGTAATCAAGTACTTTATTATCGTTTATTAGTATCAGAAGAAGCAGGTGAAGCTAATACATATATTGGACCAAAAGGCTTGATTTATCGTGAGCCTATTCCTTTGGAGGGTGCTGAAAAAGTTGCTGCTGACTCTATGATTTCTAATATTAGAGAGCAATCATCAGATACAGTGACATTCATCTCTGAAGCAATTCAAACATTGAATGACACCAGAAATGATTATGCTAAGACATTATTAGGCAATGATTTTTCTGCTCAAAACAGAGCGGAAGTTTTAGAGATTCTATTGTCTCAGGCACGCATTCCAATACAATTTGTGCATACTTTGAAATTAAGTATTGGTTCAGATCAGAAGCCACTGACTTATATCCGTAGTTATATTGAAAAAGATAAAGATGGTAAAGAAAAAGTGGGTGAATGGGCTTACTTTGATTTAACGACAGGGCAAACAGGATTATCAAATGATCGATTAATTTGGTGGGTAGGCAATGAGCCACTGTTAACGGTATCTAATGATATCAGAGCAAATGTTAATTTTAGCTTAGATGATCGTGAATTGACCTCGAAAGGTATTATTTCTAATAAGGTAAATAACGCGGAAGCAAGTAGCTTTTTAACTTATTCTTTATATAGTTTGCCATTGCAGATACAAGAAACATACTTAACCATGATTGTGATTCCTTTTGGTGTATTGGCAATTTTAATTTTTAGAAATATTGTCGGTGTTCAAACATTAGGAACATTTACACCGGTATTGATTGCATTAGCATTCCGTGAAACAGGATTAGCCTTCGGGATCTTCTTATTTACATTTATTGTTGCGATTGGTTTAGCGATACGATCCTATCTTGAACATCTAAAATTACAAATGTTGCCGAGATTATCAGTCGTTTTAACCAGTGTTGTTATCTTAATTGCAATCATCAGTCTTATGAGTCATAAATTAGGCTTAGATCAAGGTTTGGCTGTAACATTGTTCCCAATGGTTATTTTAACAATGACGATTGAGCGTCTATCTGTGACATGGGAAGAGCGTGGTGGAAGCTTTGCATTTAAAGTTGCATTAGGCACATTCTTTACAGGTTCAATTGCTTATTATGTGATGAATATTAGTTGGTTGACGTATTTTGCCTTTACGTTCCCAGGTATTTTATTAATCTTGATTGCATTTATGTTGGCAATGGGTCGTTATCGTGGTTATCGTTTGACAGAGCTAATGCGCTTTAAAGCATTAGTGAAGGAAGGTTAATATGTTTGGATATATTCAAACATGGAAAGAACTTAAAAAACGAGGAATTATGGGGATTAATCAGCGTAATGGTGATTATATCCTTCAATATAATAATCGTAAGTATTATCCTTTAGTGGATGATAAGATTCTGACCAAAGCTAGGGCGATTGAAGAAGGTATTCATGTTCCTGAAATGTATGGAATCATTGAAACTGAAAGTGAGATTAATCATAAGCTCAAAAAAATATTAGCTGGGCGTAATGATTTTGTTATTAAGCCTGCACAAGGTGCAGGTGGTGATGGAATCATCGTGATTGCTGATCGTTTTGATGAAAATAGATTCAAAACTATTTCAGGTAAACTGATTACCATGAATGAGATTGAATATTTAGTTTCTAATATTTTGACGGGCTTATATTCATTAGGTGGAATGAGAGATCGCGCATTGATTGAATATCGTGTGACACCTGATCCAATCTTTAAATCCATCAGTTTTGAAGGTGTGCCAGATATACGCATTATTGTTTTAAAGGGATATCCTGTTATGGCGATGCTACGCTTGCCCACAAGACAATCCAGTGGGAAAGCAAACTTGCATCAAGGTGCTATTGGTGCTGGTATTAACTTGCGTACAGGCGCTACATTGCGTGGCACTTGGTTGAATAATAAGATTGATCGACATCCTGATACGAATCACCCGATTAATGAGTTGCTTGTGCCTTACTGGGATGAATTTATGTCTTTGGCGAGTAAATGTTATGAGCTATCAAGCCTTGGGTATATCGGTGTTGATATGGTGCTTGATCAAGACAAAGGACCTTTGATTTTAGAATTGAATGCTCGACCTGGTTTAAACATTCAGATTGCGAATGATGCTGGTTTAGCTGCTCGTAATCAAAAAGTAGAAGAGAGAGTGAAAATGCTAAAAGCTAAAGGAATTGAAGAAAGTTTTGAAGAGCGTATAGCGTTTTCTAAAGCTGAATTTGGATTTTAAAAAATATGGAATACCAAGTTTATAAAGTCGGCGGAGCAGTGCGCGATGAACTTCTTGGTAGATCAGTCAAAGATATAGATTGGGTTGTTGTTGGTGCAACACCCGATCTTTTGCTATCTAAGGGATACTTACAAGTTGGGAAGGATTTTCCAGTTTTTTTACATCCTGAAACAAAAGAAGAATATGCACTAGCAAGAACTGAAAGGAAACAAGGGCATGGTTATGGTGGATTTGCTGTTTTTGCAACTCCTGATGTGACCTTGGAAGAAGATCTATTGCGCAGAGATTTAACGATCAATGCCATGGCAATGGATGATCATGGTTTTATCATTGATCCTTATCATGGTAAACAGGATTTAGATAATAGAGTATTGCGTCATGTGAGTGACGCTTTTGCAGAAGATCCTTTGCGGGTTTTACGATTAGCGCGTTTTTATGCACGTTTTTATGATGAAGGTTTTAGCGTTGCTGATGATACTTGCGAAATTATTAAACTTATGATTGCAAGCGGTGAGTTAGAATATTTAGTGCCAGAGCGAATTTGGTTAGAAACTCAAAAAGCTTTAATGGAAAAAAATGCAGTTCAATATTTTATGCTTTTGCATGAATTAGGTGCTTTAAAGGTTGTATTTCCATTGTTAGACAGTCATTTTATTGATTTAAACGAAACAAGATTTGTGAACATATTAAATGCCCTTTCTAATGCGATTGAGCGAAATGAAATCATGAGTATTCGTGTTGCATTGCTGTTGCATGTTTTGAGTGATGTTAAAGAGATTAAAGCCTTTGCAGAGCAATATAGACTATCGGCTCAAGAGAAAGTCTTGGCTGAAAAATTGGCTCAGTGGGAGACTAATTTTTGGTCTCTAGATAATGAAGATGAATGGCTCAATATTCTATTAGGATTAGATGCATTTAGAAAGCCTGATCAATTGATGCAATTTTTAAAATGTATTGAAATTCTTTCTGTCTCATTTAATAAAGAAAAGCTTTTTTTTGTGCGTCAATTTAAACTTTTAGAAATTCATCAAAAATTAATTGAAGTTGATGTTAAGCAATTGATTAAAAATGTTTTACCTCAAGAAATACCTCAGGCTTTAAAAGCGGAAAGATTAAGGATTATTAAAAGTTTGATTAAAGAATGAACAAGTGTTTGACACTGATTTTATTTCGCTATATAGTAGCGTCCTCTTTTAGAGAACAGTTATTCGGGGCATAGCGCAGTCTGGTAGCGCAACTGGTTTGGGACCAGTGGGTCGGGGGTTCGAATCCCTCTGCCCCGACCAATTTTCAAGAGTAAGCTTTAGAGCGCTCGTAGCTCATCTGGATAGAGCATCGGCCTTCTAAGCCGAGGGTAGCAGGTTCGAGTCCTGCCGAGCGCGCCATTCTCGATACTCTATAGCAAACAATGGTGGACGTAGCTCAGTTGGTAGAGCCCTGGATTGTGATTCCAGTTGTCGCGGGTTCGATCCCCGTCGTTCACCCCACATCTTCAAATACGACTCTAGACTTTAGAGTCGTATTCATTCGGGGCATAGCGCAGTCTGGTAGCGCAACTGGTTTGGGACCAGTGGGTCGGGGGTTCGAATCCCTCTGCCCCGACCACTATCTAAATAGTTAAACTCAATATATATTAATAATCATCGAAACGAGTTTAGTTTAACAATTACCCTATCTATATTTTTTATATCATATGTGAGCTAGATGAATAGAGAATCGGTGTCTGAACGAAGTAAAATTGTATTGCCTTGGATTTTAGGTATTTCAATTTTTATGCAGATGTTGGAAACAACTATTTTAAATACAGCTTTGCCATCAATTGCGAAAGATTTAAATGAATCGCCACTGCAAATGCAAGCGGCAATTATTAGTTATTCATTGACGTTAGCCATATGTACGCCGTTAAGTGGTGTAATTTCTGATAAATTTGGCACGAAATATACTTTCGTTATTTCTATTTTGACTTTTACGTTAGGCTCCTTGCTCTGTGCGTTATCTATGGATTTAACGCAATTAACTTTGTCTCGAATTGTGCAAGGGATTGGTGGCGCTATGTCTATTCCTGTCGCACGCTTAACATTATTTAAAACATATGAGAAATCTCAATTATTAAAAATAATGAACTATGCCATTACGCCTGCTTTAATTGGTCCTTTGCTAGGCCCAGTTTTGGGTGGTTATTTTGTACAGTATTTATCATGGCATTGGATCTTTTTGATTAATTTACCGATAGGTTTGATTTGTTTTGGTTTGGCAGTTGCCTATATGCCAAACTTTAAATCTAAGAAAGTTAAAGTGGATTATCTGGGTTATATGATGTTTGCTTTTGCGATCTCCATGTTGGTTCTGGGGCTCGAATTTGTGAGCAGGGAAGAAGATCATCTATTTTCCGTTATTATGTTATCTATAGGGTCATTGGTATTTGTTAGTTATTGGGTCTATGCTTATTATGCATCGTCACCGATTTATTCATTAGCACTCTTAAAAATTAGAACTTTTATTATTGGTATTGGTGGCGGTATCTTGGCAAGATTAGGGATTTCTTCGATCCCATTTGTTGTGCCATTATTTTTGCAGGTTGGCATGGGGTATAGCCCTGAATTATCGGGTTGGATGTTAGTTCCATTAGCTTTAGCCAATTTATTAAATAAACCATTGGTGCCTGCGATTATGAAAAGATTTGGTTATAAAAATGTATTGATTTTTAATACGTTTATGATCAGTGTAATTATTATGACCATAGGTTTTGTAACCCCTCATGTATCTATGTGGTTAATTATGACTTTACTATTTGCATTAGGTTTCTTTAATTCAATTCAGTTTAGCGCAATGAATACACTTACAATTGCAGATTTAACCGATGAAACAGTTAGTAGTGGTAATAGTTTAATGGTAGTTGTTCAGCAATTATCATTAACTTTGGCAATTGCTTTTGCTGCTATTTTTATGAATGTCTTTTTGACAGACCCACCGAAGGTTTTTGCAAGTAATACTGGGCCTTTCCAGGCCACACTCATTATTATGGGAATCTTTACCTTTGTTGCGAGTTTTATCTTTATTATTTTGCAAAAAAATGATGGGGATAATATGGCGAATAGACGAGCAAAATAAATTCATCAGTAATTAAAAAAGCCTTTGATCATTCAAAGGCTTTTTGTTTATCTAAGGTTTATGCCCATCCGCGCATCTTAACTGCATCTGTAACGCGTTGAATCGCTATGATATATGCTGCATGACGCATATCAATTTTCTTTTCTTGGGATAAGCTGTATACATTTTCAAAAGCATTCATCATAACTGTTCTGAGTTTTGTCAGAGCTTCTTCTTTTTCCCAATAGAAATTAGTATTGCCTTGAATTTGTTCGAAATAGCTACAAGTTACGCCGCCAGCATTACAGAGAAAATCAGGAATGAAATCAATGCCACGTTCAAACAGCAAAGCATCTGCTTCATGTGCAGTTGGGCCATTCGCTCCTTCACAAATAACTTTGACTCGTGAAGAGATTGTTGGTACAGACTCAGCAGTGATTTGATTCTCTAAAGCCGCAGGGATTAAAACATCTACATCTTGTGATAACCATGCATCCCCATCTAATAAGTTATAGCCTAATGCTTTTGCTTTTTCTAAATCTACACTTCCAAATTTATCTTTAATTTGTACGAGTGCATTGATATCTAGACCATTAGAGCTTTGAATAGTATAGCTTTTTTGATCTTTTTGGTGCCAACATGAAATCGCAACAACAGTACCACCAAGTTGTGTATAAAGCTCGGCTGCATATTGTGCAACATTACCAAAGCCTTGAATGCTTGCTGTTGTTGTTTTGATATCGATATTTTTTTTATTGAAGAGTGCTTCTAATGTATAAATAACGCCGTATCCAGTTGCTTCTGTACGGCCTTGTGAGCCGCCTAACTGCACTGGTTTTCCAGTGATCATTCCTGGGTAATGACCACCTGTAATTGTTTCATATTCATCCAACATCCAGACCATATGTTGGCCATTTGTCATCATGTCAGGCGCTGGAACATCAGTATTGGGACCGAGTAACATATGGAGTTGTCTAACAAAACCGCGGCAAATTCTTTCTTGTTCAGCGAGCGATAAAGTCTGAGGATCACAAATAACACCGCCTTTACCGCCGCCGAGAGGTAAGCCAACAACAGCACATTTCCATGTCATCCACATAGATAAAGCACGTACCGTATCAGCACTTTCATGTGGATGAAAGCGTAAGCCACCTTTGGCAGGACCAAGAGCTTCATTATGTTTCATACGAAATCCTTTGAAAACACGAGTGCTGCCATCATCCATTTTTACAGGAATAGAAAAATGAATTTCTTTCATTGGTGTACGAAGGAGTGATTTCATGCCCTCATCTAATTTAAGGGTATTGGCAACATGATCAAACTGCTGTTGTGCATGGATCAATGGATTGTATGTGTTATTGCTCATCTTTTATTTTTTTTCCTAATATTTAAGGTTGTAAACAATTCGATTCTAGTATTGATTTGTTTTGAATTGCAAGAATAAATCGGCATTAATTCGATTTTTGATGATATAACTGTTATAGCGATTTTTATTATAACTAGGATAGAAAAAGATTGTTGTATAATGGCGACCATCTAAAACTTTATAACTAAGAAAAATTATGAAATTTTCAAACATATTCAATTTTAAAGCATTTGTTTACCATTTTATTTTCAGCTTTGTATTGATTGGTGGCTTGGCTTTTTTTGTTGTAAGTCTTTGGTATCCAGGTGTATGGGCTGTTGAACTTGGTGGTTATAAGCTTGTTGTTATGATTGTTTTATTGGACTTATTTATTGGGCCAGTTTGTGTAGGTTTATCCTATAAGAATCATAAATCGAGAAAAGAGAAAACATTGGATGTCTCAATCATCACATTATGCCAGTTAGCATTTTTCTCTTGGGGAGCATGGACCATTTCTATTTCTCGTCCTGTTTATATTGTATTTGACACAGACAGATTTGAAGTGGCAGTGGATCAAGATATTGATCAATTAAAATTGCCTGAAATAGGTAAATTTAGCAGCGTTCCATTTTTAAGCGGTCCTCGTATGGCAATTGTTGATCTTGAAGCAACTGTACCTGATGAGAACGAAAGGATCGAAGTGAATAATGATGCCGTATTTGGTGTTGATATTTCAAAGATTCCACAATATTTTGTACCTTATGAAGGTGAAAGCTTGAATAAGATTTTAGCAAAAGCAAAAAATTATGATGCATTTGCAAAAACTGATGAAACCAAAAGTATCGCCAATAGTGTTATGAAAAAACATGATTTGTCAGAATCTGACTTTAAATGGTTACCTATTCGATATTTTTCTCCGCAAGAACAAAGCCAATTGTTTATGACTGTTATCATTGATCCAAAAACAGCAGAAATTATTGACTATATCGAGATTGATCCGTACGAAATTTAGAATCAAGTTATTAGGATGTTTAACTTATTTTGTTGAATGCTCTTGATGACTCTCTGATAGATGTGCTTTAATCAATCCCATTTTAAAATTATTAGCTTTGAGTGGATAGTACTATGCAATT
The DNA here is from genome assembly GCA_947631095.1 of uncultured Wohlfahrtiimonas sp. GTDB lineage: Bacteria > Pseudomonadota > Gammaproteobacteria > Cardiobacteriales > Wohlfahrtiimonadaceae > Wohlfahrtiimonas. The sequence continues at coordinate 7,832 of CANRJX010000029.1, read as the reverse complement.
TGTTAGCACAAGAGGGGAAAGCAAGCATCTAGATTTCTCAGATGTTGTTTTGGGTGGTTTGGCTGAAGATGGTGGATTAGCAATGCCTGAAAGTATGCCTAAAATTGATCTTGCGACTCTAGAGTCTTGGAAAGATTTAAGTTATACGGATTTGGCGTTTAATGTAATTTCTCTATTTGCTAAGGATATTCCTGCAGAAGATCTCAGAGGTATTATTAATCGAGCATACACTGCTGAAAAGTTTGGTATTGAAGAGATTGTTTCTTTATCTGCATTGGATAATGATTATATCGTTGGGCTTTCGAATGGCCCAACTTTTGCATTTAAAGATATGGCAATGCAATTCTTGGGTGAATTATTTCCCTATCTTTTAGAAAGAAAGGATCAGCATTTAAATATTGTTGGTGCAACATCAGGTGATACTGGTTCTAGTGCAATTCATGCAATGCGTGGTAAGCCAAGGATTAATGTCTTTATGTTGAGCCCAAAGGGGCGTATGAGTGCTTTCCAAACAGCGCAAATGTACTCTGTTCAAGATGAAAATATTTTTAATATTGCTGTTGAAGGTGTATTTGATGATTGTCAGGATTTAGTTAAAGCATTGAACAACGACGCTGAATATAAATCTAAAAACTTATTGGGTGCGGTTAACTCAATTAACTGGGCAAGAATCTTGGCTCAAATCGTTTATTATTTTAAATCTTATTTGGCAGCTGTTGAAAAAGTTGGAGAGCCTGTTGATTTTGTCATTCCATCTGGCAATTTCGGTAATATTTTTGCGGGTATTTATGCTCGTACAATGGGTTTGCCGATTAGAAAATTAATTTTAGCAACGAATGAAAATAATGTATTAGATGAATTTTTTAAGACAGGTATTTATCGTCCGCGCGCTTCTAAAGACGTTCATTTAACATCTAGCCCATCAATGGACATCGCTAAAGCAAGTAACTTTGAGCGTTTTATTTATCTTTTGTTTGGTGCTGATAGAACTAGAGCGCTATGGAAAGAAATTGATGAAAAAGGCTATTTTGATTTAACCCAAGATCCAATTTGGCAAGAACGTGCTTCTTGGGGAATTGAATCTGGACAGAGTTTGCATGAAAATCGTGTGCAAACCATTCGTAAAATTTATGATGATTACAATGTGATTATCGATCCACATACAGCAGATGGTATTTTTGTTGCAGCTGAGTATAAAGATGAAGAGATTCCTCAGCTATACTTGGAAACAGCAAAACCAATCAAATTTTCAGAGACAGTTGAAGCAGCTTTAGGTTTTGTACCTGAGCGATCATCTGACTTTGAAAATATTGAAGCATTACCACAGAAATTTGATGTAATGCCTGTTGATGCAGAAGTATTGAAGCAATATATTGTTGAAAAACTAAGTTAAAGGATAGGGAACCTTAAATGTATTCACTTGCAAAAGAGAAGATCAAGATTGTTTTATTGGAAGGAGTTCATCCTTCTGCTGTTGAATGTTTAAATAAGTCTGGTTATACCAACATTGTATCTTATGCTAAGGCATTGGAAGGTGCAGAGTTAATTGAGGCAATTAAAGATGCGCATATTGTTGGTATTCGATCGCGTACACGTTTAAGTAAAGAAGTCTTAGATCAAGCACCAAAATTAATGGCTATCGGCTGTTTCTGTATTGGAACAAATCAAGTGGATTTAGTGGAAGCTCAAAATCGTGCGATTCCAGTATTTAATGCGCCATATTCTAATACTCGTTCAGTGGCTGAGTTAGTAATCGCTGAAATGATCATTTTGATGCGCGGTATTCCTGAGAAAAATGCTGTATGTCATGAAGGTGGTTGGTTGAAATCAGCGACTGGTTCTCATGAAGTACGCAATAAAACTTTAGGAATCATTGGTTATGGTCATATTGGTACACAAGTAGGTATTTTGGCTGAAAACTTAGGTATGCATGTTGTTTTCTATGATACTGAAACCAAATTAGCTTTGGGTAATGCTGAAGCAATGGACTTAAATAGATTGTTAGAAGTTTCTGATTTAGTGACGTTGCATGTTCCTGAAGATGCATCTACAAAAAATTTAATGAGTCGTGAAAATATTAATCGTATGAAGAAAAATGCGATTTTGATTAACGCTTCTCGCGGTAAGGTTGTAGATATAGATGGTTTGGCTGAAGCGATTGAAAATAAACATTTAGCTGGTGCTGCAATTGACGTGTTTCCTGTAGAGCCAAAATCTAACCAAGATGAGTTTGTTTCTCCTTTACGTGGTTTTAAAAATGTAATATTAACGCCGCATATCGGTGGATCAACAATGGAAGCGCAAGAAAATATTGCGTTGGAAGTTGCTGTGAAATTAGCAAAATACTCTGACAATGGTTCAACAGTGAGTGCTGTTAACTTCCCAGAAGTTTCATTGCCAGTTAATCCAGATCGTCATCGTATTTTACATATCCATCATAATGTGCCAGGGATTTTGCGCACTATGAATAATTTAGTATCAAATTATGATATGAATATTGATGCGCAATATCTTCAAACAAGTGGTGATATTGGATATGTCGTTTTGGATGTTAAGTCTTCTCAACAAGATGCTGAATCTTTATATAAAGAAATGCAAAATGTTGAAGGAACAATCCGTTGTCGCTTGTTGTTTTAATTGATTGATTGTTTAAGAGGTAAAATTACGTGTCATTGCTTGATCAACTTTTAAAAGCAGGTGTGGTTTCTGAAGAGAATGCGAAGAAATCTGAGCATGAAAAAAAGAAGCAAACACATCGTGCTTATAGAGACAAAGATGTAAAAGCGAAATTAGACGCGGAGAAAAAAGCACGTCAAAATGACGTGCTTGCCCGTGAAAAAGCTGAGAAGGCTAAGTCGCAAGAGTCCAATCAAGAGGTTAGTTTAAAACAGCAACGTAAAGCATTGCGTATAGAAGCGCGCAGAATCATTGATCAGAAAAGAGTTAATGTTGAAAAGGCAACTGACCAATTTAACTTTAGCTCTGATGGTAAAAAAATACGCTATGTGAGTGTAACTGCTGAGCAAAGACGTCAATTAGGCAATGGTAATTTAGCTATTTGCCGAAATGATCGAGATGGCTTTGATTACCCATTGATACCTAAAGAAAATGCTTTACGATTATTGGAAATAGAAAAATTAATGGATGAACGTTGGGTTTATTTATTGGTTGATCCAGAAGAAGTTGTTGAAAATGCCGATGAATGGGCTGCGTGGGATGCGTATGAGGCTGAATTAGCAAAAGAAAAATCATAAACAAGTTAAGATGTTATATCGCAAAGGGAGAAGAGAGTGTATTAGCTTGCAATATTTGCATGGCAAAATATATAACAATCTTTTCCCTTTTGTATTAGAATAAGCGATATTTTTCATTATTAATGACAGAAAAATCGTGTAGGAGAATTATTGTGCTGTCTCATAATCGTATATTGTTAGCAGTTGGAGCTCTAGGGCTCTCAATGGCATTTTCTAATGCTCAAAGTATAGTTGGAAACGCAGAAGATGCGAAAAAAATTGCAGAAACACAATGTGCTGCATGTCATGGCGTGTTTGGTGAAGGCGTAGCTTCTTTGCCACATCAAGCAAAATTAGGTGGTCAACATGCTAAATATATTAGTAGTCAGCTACATGCTTTTAAAGCATCTAAAGATGCAACAGGCGATCGTTTCGAAATGACAATGAGTCCGCAGGCAAGTTTATTATCTGATCAAGATATTGCCAATGTTGCTGCATATTATAGTCAGCAAGCAGCGACTCATTTTAAATTAGATGAAGATTTTGATGCAAAACGTGTTGCTGCAACTGCAGAGATTGAAAAATCTAAAGTGGAATTAACCGAAGTAGAAGCAAAAGAAGCAGAGTTAAAAGAGCGCTTAAAACTTGACCCAGATAATGCAGCTTTGCAAAAAGAAGCAAAAGCATTGCCTCGTGCTGTTAGAACTGCGAAAGGTAATGTCCGTAAAGCTGAAGATGCATTGAAGCAAATAGATGTTGATTTTGAAAACACGAAGCAATTAATTACTCGTGGCGAACAAATCTATTATGGTGGCGATATGAATAAAAATATCCCTGCATGTGCGGCTTGTCATAGTCCTACGGGCGCAGGTAATGGTCCAGCGTCATATCCATCATTGGCTGGACAAAATTATGAATATCTTGTTAACCAATTGGATAATTTTAAAAACTCTGTACGTAAAAATGATCCTGCAGGTATGATGCGTGATATCGCTGAGCGTATGTCTGATAAAGAAATACAAGCAGTTTCAGCATATATTAAGTACATGCAACCTAAAAAATAATTACTATTTAGAGAGAGAAAATATGACTTTAAAATCTATTTCCCAAAAAGTATTAGGAACTGCCTTTTTAGTAGGTGGTATGTTAGTTTCTGCTTATGCGCAACCAAAATATATTGAGTTAGCAGAACCAGCACAATTGGTAAAAACATCTAATCCTGAACAAGTAGAAGTGGTTGAAGTATTTTCTTATACATGTGGTCATTGTTATCAGCTAGAAGCACCAGTTGCAAACTGGTTGAAAACAAAACCTGAAGACGTAAATTTTGTTCGTATTCAAATGCCTGGCGAAGGTGTGTGGGAAAATTTAGCTCGTACTTACTTTACTTTAGAGGTTATGGATAAAGTCGAAGAAGGTCATCCTGTGATGTACAAAGCAACAATGGTTGATCGTTTACGTGCATTTGATAAAGACAGTATTGCAGATTATTTAGCTAAAAACTCTGATATTGATAAAGCTGAGTTCGTTAAATTATGGGATTCGTTTCCTGTAACGGCTAATTATAATAGAGCGGTAGATTTGGTACAAAACCAGTACAAAGTTGATTACACGCCTGTATTTATTATTGATGGCAAATATATCGTAAATGGTGAGTCAGCAAGAGCAACTTCTTATGAAGGAATCGTTGAAGCTGTGGATGAAGTATCAAAAGAGTTATTAGCAAAGAAAAAAGCTGATAATTCTAAAAATGCTCAATAAATACTATTTAAATTAAAATAAAAAAGGGCTTTTAAGCCCTTTTTTGTTGAAAGGCTGGTTATCAAATGATTTTTACACCCGATATAGATCCGATTATTTTTTCAATTGGTCCAATTGCTGTGCGTTGGTATTCTCTGATGTACATTGTAGCGTTGTTAATTGCAATAGTTTTAGGCAATTATCGTGCTAAACAAAAGGATTCATTATGGACAAAGGATAATGTTAGCGATGCTGCATTTTATCTGTTCATTGGCGCAGTTTTAGGCGGCCGCATTGGATATGCAATATTTTATAATTGGGAGCAAGTGCTCAATAATCCATTATTCATTATTGGTTGGAATGGCCAAACGATAGAATGGAGTGGCATGAGTTTCCACGGCGGTTTATTAGGAACTTTAGTTGCAGCACTTTTAGTGCGTAAAAAAATTCAAAAAAGCTTTTGGCAAATTACAGACTTTTTTGCACCATTATTACCATTAGGGTTATTTTTTGGTCGAGTAGGTAATTTTATTAATGGTGAGCTGTGGGGTAAGCCTACAGATCAAACATGGGGAGTATATTTTTTACATTCTCCTTACGGTGATCGTGTTTTATTGCATCCATCTCAATTATATGAAGCTGTTACTGAAGGATTGATTTTATTCATTATTTTATGGTGGTATACAGCTAAGCCAAAACCTCGCTGTGCTGCATCAGGCTTATTCCTATTAGGCTATGGCATTGCTAGATTCAGCGTAGAATTTTTCCGTGAGCCAGATGCTCATTTGGGTTACCGTTTAGGCACGGACTGGCTGACAACAGGAATGATCTTATGTATTCCAATGATCATCGCTGGGCTGGGATTGATGTTATTTGCATATAGAAACAAAGGTATTAAATGAAAGCATATTTAGATTTATTGGAAAAAGTTAAAAGTGAAGGTACTTTCAAAGAAGATCGTACAGGAACAGGCACTTATTCTATTTTTGGTCATCAAATGCGCTTTAATTTACAGGAAGGTTTTCCTTTATTGACGACTAAAAAACTGCATTTAAAGTCAATTATTTATGAGTTGTTGTGGTTTTTAAAAGGTGACACAAACATTCAATATTTGACCGATAATGGTGTGCGCATTTGGAATGAATGGGCAGATGAAAATGGTAATTTAGGTCCTGTTTATGGGAAGCAATGGCGCAGTTGGCCGACTGCAGATGGTCGTTATATTGATCAAATTACAGAAGTTGTTGAGCAAATTAAAAATAATCCAAATTCTCGAAGAATAATAGTGAATGCATGGAATGTTGGTGAGTTAGATAAAATGGCTTTGCCACCTTGTCATTTACTTTTCCAATTTTATGTGGCGGAAGGTAAATTGTCTTGTCAGTTATATCAGCGCTCAGCAGATATCTTTTTAGGCGTTCCATTTAATATTGCCAGCTACGCAATTTTAACGCATATGATGGCGCAAGCTTGTGATTTAGAGGTTGGTGATTTTGTTTGGACGGGTGGAGATTGTCATCTGTATGCAAATCATCTTGAACAAGCAGAATTGCAATTAACGCGTGAGCCATTGTCATTGCCTCAATTAAAAATTAATCCAGCTAAAAAAGATATTTTTGATTTTGAATTTGAAGATTTTGAGCTTGTGAATTATGAAGCGCATCCTCATATTAAAGCGGTTGTTGCCGTATAAATATGGATAAAGTATATATTTATACGGATGGCGCATGCAGTGGTAATCCTGGAAAAGGCGGGTGGGGAGCGATTTTAAAGTATCGCGGTCATGTGAAAGAATTATCAGGCTATGATGCAGATACCACTAATAATCGCATGGAATTAACTGCAGCCATTAAAGGATTGCAGGCGCTTAAAAAGCCTTGTGATGTTGTTTTAGTGACAGATTCACGTTACGTTCAGCAAGGTATTAATGAATGGGTGAATGGCTGGATTGCTCGTAATTGGAAAACAGCAAGTAATCAACCTGTGAAAAATGTTGATTTATGGCAGTTATTAGTAATTGAGCGTGATCGTCATTTATCTATTGATTGGCAATGGGTAAAAGGCCATGCAGGTCATCCTGAAAATGAAAGGGCCGATGAGTTGGCGACTGATGCTGTTAAGAATGGAAAAGGATTAAGCGATGAGTAGACAGATCATATTGGATACTGAAACAACTGGTATGGATCCTGTGACAGGTGATCGTATAGTTGAAATTGGTTGTGTTGAAATGATCGATCGATTGCTAACAGGTAATCATTACCATGTTTATATTAATCCTGAGCGAGATATGCCGATTGAAGCATTTAATGTTCATGGATTGAGTGCTGAATTTCTAAGCGATAAACCTATATTTTCAGAGATTGCACAAGGATTCCTAGATTATATTGATGGCTCTGAGTTGATTATTCATAATGCATCATTTGATATGAAATTCTTAGATTATGAGTTGGAATTATTGGGCTTACCATCTTTGACTAGTCAATGTGCAGTTATTGATAGCTTGAAACTTGCTCGAGATATGTATCCTGGGCAACGTAATAGTTTAGATGCATTATGTAAGCGATTGGGTATTGATAACTCAAAGCGTACTTTGCATGGCGCTCTGTTAGACTCCGAAATTCTTGCTCAAGTTTATTTGTCTATGACGGGTGGTCAGGATTCATTGTTTGGTGGTGATATTATTGAAGATGAAAGTCTGAATGATCAATCAGTCATTATTAATGAATCTGTTTTATTGCAAGAGAAAGCAGCCAGTTTTAATCATACAAGAGTTATTTTTGCCACTGTGGAAGAGCTTAATGCTCACGATGCATTTGTGGCAAAGCTAAAGAAATAATATTTGGATATCTTGTTTATGTA
>CANRJX010000028.1 GCA_947631095.1 uncultured Wohlfahrtiimonas sp. | reverse complement strand
AGAACCATTACTTTTTCTCATACCAGCATTAAAAATTATAGTATGTGTAGCATCTATTTAATTACTGAATTCAAATGTATGATCATCACTTTGATCTCTGTTTAAAATGAGTAATTACAAAATGAACCGCCAACTTGCAACTCTATTCGGTATTTCAGCGTTATTATTATGGGCAACTTTGGTGGGTTTACTCAGATTATCCACGACTAAATTTGGTCCGCTTTATACGGCAACTTATGTTTATACGATCAGCGCCTTAATTTTGTATTTTACTTATGGATTGCCTGACTTAAAAAATGCATCAAAAAAATTCTTAATTATTTCGAGCATTATGTTTGTCACTTTTGAAATTTGTTATGCATTATCCATTACTCTTGCAAATACAGCTGAAAAATCCATTGAATTGAATATTATTTTTAATCTTTGGCCAACATTTACAATCATTTTAATGGCGCTATTAAAAGAAGAAAAAGTTAACAAATTCACAATTTTTGGAATTTTAATCAGTTTCTCGGGCATTATTTTTATCAATTACAAAGATGGCTTTCATATTCTAACCAGTATCAAAAACAATCCTTCGAGTTATATTTTAATTTTAATGGCATCAATTTTATGGTCTGTATACTGCTTATATACTAAAAAACATAGCAATGGTGTTAATTTAATCTCTCTTTATTTTATTCTGACTGCTGTGGTTTTGTGGACATTAACGCTTTCAACTCAAGGCATTAATCTTCCCAAAGTAACCAATTGGATGAGCTATTTTATTATCTTTCTCAATGCTAGCTTTTTTGCATTGGGCTATCTTGCTTGGAACATAGGAATCATCAACGGAAATATGTCTGTATTAATTTTATTGTCTTATTTTGCACCCATTTTTTCATCTGTATTTTCTATGCTGGTGCTCCAAACAAATCTCAGCAGTAACTTTTGGCCTGGCAGTTTTATAGTTGTGATTGGTTCACTCATCAGCTGGATCTCTATTGTTAGAAAAAGAGTGATTCATCATTAAATATTGATCATAAAAAAGCCTATATTTCTCAATGAAATATAGGCTTTTCTTATTTTCTATTTCTTAAGCAATGCCATGCAGCTCTTTCCAGTTACCTGGATGAACAACATATCCAAACAGTGCATGACCTCCATAAATCAGTTCTGTCCCTTCTGGGATCCATAGCATTTGCCCAGGATATACATCATATTTTTGACCATTTGCCGTTAGCTCAAAACACCCTTCAATCACAAAAATTACTTCGTCATAGAGTAATTTCCACTCAACCTCAGCTCCCTCCCAACGCGCAAATCCTACACCAATATTAGGTGAAACATCCGCTCCGAGAGCACGTGCAACATAAGCTTCACCAGATGCTGTTTCTCCTCGTAAATTAAAACTCAGTGATTGACTGTCAATTAATTTAACTTCACTCATACTTATTTTTCCTATAATTCGCTGCGACTTTGCCATTTTGCTAATTGAATTCTTGTTTTCACGCCTATACCTAAAAATGGTTCTGGTGGATTTAAGCATGGCATCCCTGTGACATATTGAATATCACTTAAAGCTTGAGAATCATTGCCCACAACTAAATCAGCCAATAACGTCCCTGAAATTGTTCCCCATGCTGCTCCAACGCCATTGTCACAAGCAGTTGCATAAATGCCATCTTCAAGCTTTCCAAAAAAATTAGTAAAGTTTCTAGAAATCGCATAAACACCACCCCAAGTATGCGTAAACTCAACATTAGATAAGGCTGGATATCTATTGAAAAATGCTTTTCTGTGTTCTTTTTGGATATTGGCTCTCACACCATCAGAAATACTGGCGCCATACTTAGGCACATGCTTATAAGTATTACGAATCAAAATTCTACGATCTGCTGTCATTCTCAGTGTCGTTCCTGCATGATCTGCAGGTGTTAATCCCCAATTAACATCACCTTTATAACGAGACATTTCTTCATCTGTTAATGGTCTTGTCCAGCTTGCAAAAGTCATTACAGGTAATAATCGATTTTTTAAATACCCAAATTCCTTAGTAAAAATACTAGTACTTAATAAAACAATGGGTGTAATGATTTTTCCTTGGTCGCCTTCTAACTGCCAATTTCCCTTAATGTCTTTGCTCAATTTACGAATCGGCGAGTTTTCTAAAAGCTGAACATTTTCAGGCAAATGATCAGCCATACCTTTCACTAGAGCGGCGGGTTGCATTAAGTAAGAACCACCTGTGAAAATTGCTTTACTGTAATAATCAGTACCTAAAACACTTTGTAGCTCATCTTTTTCCACCCAGCGATACGGTTCACCTAAATCTTTCATTAAACTTTCAAAATGCTTTAAGTGCGCCTCTCCTCTTTCGCCAACCGCACCTTGATACTTACCAGCAGCAGACCATTGGCAGTCAATGTCATGCTTTGTTATTAACCCTTCGAGCTGAGCAATCGCCATTCGATTTAACTTTAGCAATTTTTGCTTATGTTCCGCATCAGGATGTTCTAATGAAAATTTATGCGGAAGATCTATCACAAATCCTGAATTTCGCCCTGAAGCACCTTCAGCAACTCGCTGAGCATCCACCAACATTATGCGAGCATCTGGCTTTAATTCAGCCAATCTACGCGCTGCCGCAATGCCAGCAAAGCCAGCACCAATAATGGCATAATCAGCATAATGTTCACCCTTTAAGCTTTGAATCGTTTTTGTGGTTGGCAATACTGAATACCATCCACAACTTTTATCATCATTTGGTAAGGCAATCATTTTATTTCCTTTGATTATCAATCATCTTATTGCAATTTTTCCAACCACTGATTGCGTTCACTTTGCAAATTATGTCCTAGCAGTGCAAAACCTTTTAGCTTTCCATTCAGGTCATAAAAGCTAGCTGCCCACTCACTTTCTTTTTGCTCTACGTGCCAACGCCCTTCAATTAACGGTGATAAAACAGATAATGGCATAATTGGCGTTTTCACTAGAACTGGCGCATGTTGTAAATTAGTTGTTTTAGGCTGGCCTAACAAAGAGCTAACCAATGATGGAATTGCTTGATTAATTGGATGGATATAAGGCATCCAATGACCATCAATTTCAGCACAATCACCCAATGCATAGATAAAGGGATCACTAGTACAATGGTTTAATCCTGTTTTAATACCATGATCAACCTCTAAACCAGCATCCAACGCCAATTGAATATTAGGCTTTAATCCAACAGCACTTAATATCAAATCAGTTTCAAGTTGCTGCCCATCATTCAATTCTAATAAATAACGCGCATTCAATGGCTTAATAGAACGAATACTATTTTTTAAGTACCAGTTAACTCCTAATGCTTGTAGTGCATTTTGCAACCCTATGCTCAAATCTTGGGGGATCAATCGTTGCATTGCCCATTCACCTAAACCTACAACAGCAACTTGATAACCTTTTGCTGAAAGATCATTTGCGAACTCACAACCAATCAAGCCATCACCTAAAATGGTAATGTGTTTTTTATCGACAGCCTTTTGTCTAAATTGACGATAGTCGATCAAGTCATTCACACTCATCACGCCCGAACAATCACCTTCTATCGGGATTGTGATAGGTGTTGCACCTGTGGCTAAAACCAATCTTCCATAGGAATACTCACCAATATTTGTATGAATTTTCTTATTTTCGCGATCTATTTTTTCAACTTTAGTGTGGGCATAAACCCTAATATTTAAACGTGATTCCCAATTTAGTGCTGATTCTCTAATTAAGTCATTGCTGCTTTTGGCTAATGCCAGTGCATTCGATAAAGCTGGTTTACTGTATAAAGCACCATCATCTGCCGTAAATACAGTAATTTTTGCGTCTTTAGATCGCTCTCTTAAAGCAGAGGCCAATTGGTAGCCTGCATGGCCACTGCCAATAATCACAATTGGTAAGACCTCTTGTTGAGAGATCGCTGCCACCAATGGTAATTCATCATCCTCTGAAATCTCTATCATTTCAAAGTCTGCTTTTGTGACTAAACAGTCAGGACAAACCCAATCATCGGGTACATCTTCCCATTTTGTTCCCGGAGCAATTCCATCAGCTGGCCAGCCTTTCGCCTCATCATATATCCAGCCACAAATGATACATAGCCATTTTTTCATCATGCCCCCTTGTTAATCTTTTAATACTAATGCATTAATTTAATGCCAATATTTCTTGTTTGAACGTAACTGTAGATGGCTTCTTGACCTTTTTCTCTACCAAAACCAGACAATCCTATTCCACCAAAAGGCGTTTCAATACCACCTGCAAACCATTCATTAATGAAAACTTGACCAGAAATCATTCGATTAGCCACTCTTAAGGTTTGATTAATGCTTTCACCAAACACACCAGACACTAATCCAAATTCTGTCCCATTTGCGATCGAAATTGCTTCTTCTTCATGATCAAATGGCATCAAAACCAAAACCGGACCAAAGACTTCTTGCTGTGCAATATCCATATTTGGTGTCGCTTCTATAATCGTCGGTAATACAAAATAACCCGGTAAATCAGGACTTTTTCCGCCCGTTAAAATATTTGCACCTTGTTCTTTTGCTGCTTGAATAATTTTTAGCACTTGCTGTTGTTGATCTTTGGATACCAACGGAGTCAGTTCTGCATCCGTGCCACCATGACCAATTTTTAAACCTTCCGCTAGACTCACAACGGCACTTTTTACTTCTTCATAACGGCTACGATGAATGAGTAACCGAGACATTGCTGAACAAACTTGCCCAGAATTATAAAAAATCCCAACTTTGACACTTTTTAATAAGACATTGATATTCACATCTTCTAATGCAATTGCTGCAGATTTTCCGCCCAATTCCATCACGGAAGGAACTGCTCTGGTTGCAGCATCTCGCAAAATGGTTTGTCCTGTTGGCACTGATCCTGTAAAAACGATTTGATTCGTTTCACTGTGCTTCACTAAACATGCACCAACTTCAGAACCTTTACCACACAACAAATTCACAGCACCTTTAGGGAGATCAGCTTTCTCAATCGCCTTAAATAATAAGGTCATCGCTAAAGGTGATACTTCGGGTGATTTAACAACGACAGCATTTCCGGCTGCTAAAGCTGGTGCTAATGACCTAGCACAAATAGAGACTGGAAAATTCCATGGCACGATTTGTACTGAAATTCCCATAGGAATGTACTGCGTAAAATCAACATAGTTTTTGCCTAACGGAATGGATTTACCTTCGATTTTATCTGCAATGCCTGCGTAATACTCAAAATACCGCGCAGCTTCTTCGAACTCCTCACGCGCTGTCTGAAAGTTTTTACCATTTTCTAAGCACAAAATCATAGAGGCTTCATCGGTAATTTCACGTATGGCTTCTGCTATTTTTAATAACCAAGTTGTTCTTTCCGCTGGTCTAACATCAGACAATGCACCACTTTCTACACAAGCACGTGCCGCTTTCATTGCATCATCAGCATCTTCAAGAGTGGCTAAAGCAATCGTTGCATATTCGGTATCATTGCTTGGATTCATTATCGTCAAATGACGAGACGAATCTCGCCATTGACCATCAACATAATTTAAATAATGTTGCATTGATGATTACCCCTCCAAAGCAGCTTTGGTTTGAGTTGCTAACCATTGTTGGAAGAAATAAGTCGGGATATCCATTTCAGGAGAAAAAACACCACCACCGAATCCTGGTGAATGTCTACCTTTTTGCATATTTTCGACTGCAAAAACGTCTTCTGCAAAAACAACTTTCCACGATTCTAATGTTGCCTCACGTGATGCATCATATTGTGGATCTAAAGATTCATCGCCAACATAAAACAATCTTAATCTTTCAATTGTTTTACTTGGGGAAATAGGATCAATCATCATTGCAAATGCATGATCTGCTTGAATGCCCAATAAAACATTTGGGAAAATTGCTACATATTCTGCGTGGCTTAATTGATCTGCTGGCCAGCTTGGAAATTTTGGTAAATGAGTTCCTGCTGTGGCAGATAAATTATACTTATAACTGCCTTGCCCTGAAAAACGATCCTCAAACATAATATTATAGTGATCTTCTAATTTTGAATATGAATTCAAAGCAGGATGAACCCAAGGTAAATGGTATGCTTCGCAGTAATTTTCTACCGTTAATTTCCAGTTACTTTCCACAGTCAATTCAAATGTAGAACCCAAAGTGCTGGTGCGAATTAAATCAAGATCATTAGTCCCTAAAAATTTTTCCCAACGTTTCTCTAAAGGCTGAATATGCTCTTCAAATGATGGTGCATTTCCAGAAATATTAATAAAAACTAAGTCCATCCAAATCGCAGATCTTAAAGCTTTTAAACCATGATCTTCACATCTAAAGCGTTCATCTTTATGCTGACCAATGCCGCCAACATGTGGTGTACCTTTTAAATTTCCGTTTAAATCATAACTCCATGAATGATATGGACAGCGAACAACGCCTTGTATTGCGCCTTCTTCATGTACTAATTTCATTCCACGATGACTACAAACATTATGAAAAACTTGAACTTTACCTTCAGAGTTTTTCATCAAAACCAATGGCATTCCCATAAAATCAACTGGCTTTACATAATTATTTTTCTTTAAATCTGAAGCAAAACCAACACAAGCCCAAGTATTTGCAAAAATATTATCACGCTCAAAAGCAAAAAACTCTTGGCTGGTATATGCAACATTTGGCATTCCACTAGATTCAGTAATCGGATTTAAAATACCATTAACATCTTGAATTGTAACAAAACCATTTTGTAATTGACTATTCATAACCAAACTCTCCTTTGATATTTAATCAGTGTGTTATTTTCCACACTAGCTTTAATATTATTTGCACCTTAAGATGCGTTAAGTGGATTGTGGTAAACATCACGGAAATGTACAAACGACTTTTATGTTGAGCATTCATGAGTTTTTGTAATGAATAAAAAATATAATATGTAGCAACTCTGTAATAACAATACTTGAGATACAGCTATGACTAAAACTCATTCATTGATGATTAAAAATAGGTTGAGTATTCAATCTATGAATCACTAACCTAGTGACATTACAATTCGTAATAAAGGCTGTTATATAAATTTGGAGGAGAATTTAATAATAGTTAAAACGCATACTTAAGGAGGAGTTATGCATATAACAAGTACATCTGGATCAAATAAAGCTGTTTCATTGATCTCAAAAATATTAGTCGTTGCTTTTGTTTTATTCTGTGCAATATTTTCTGATCGTGCAGCACAAATTTTCTCTCAACTTTCGAATATCCTACTGAGCAATATGAAGTGGTTTATCCTACTTTCAATTACAGGAATCTGCTTTTTTTTAATCTTTATCATGTTTAGCAAATATGGAAATATTAAATTAGGAAAAGACTCTGATAAACCTCAATACAGTAACTTTTCATGGCTTGCGATGCTATTTTCATGCGCCATGGGGGTTGGATTAGTATTTTGGGGAGTTGCTGAACCAATTAACCATTATGCCAGCAACCCTTTTACAACAGGTTTAACAGATAGTTCAGCGCGCATGGCAATACAGCTGACATTTTTTCACTGGGGATTACATGCTTGGTCTGTTTACTGCATTGTTGCACTAGCAATTGGATACTTTTCATATAGAAAAGGCTTACCATTTTCTGTGAAGTCAGTTTTACAACCTCTGATTGGTAATAGAATCAATGGCATTGCAGGCAATATTATTGACATTTTAGTCATTGTTATAACAACTTTTGGTATTTCTCAAACTTTAGCGATCGGCGTTCTACAAATCAATACAGGCTTAAATAAAGTATTCGGGCTAGAAATTAGCGTAACAGCACAATTTATTATCATGATCATTCTGTCTAGCCTTGCGACTTTTTCTGTTATTAGAGGAATTGGCACAGGAATGCGTCGTTTATCAGAGTTAAATATTTTACTTTCGATTATCTTAATTATTATATTAATGTTTATAGGGCCTACGAGATATATTATTAACTCATACATAGAAGGCTTAGGTGATTACTCTTCTAATTTTATTGGCATGAGTTTATGGAGCAACACACAAGAAGATTCACAATGGCAAAACTGGTGGACTGCATTCTATTGGTTATGGTGGTCAACATGGGCACCCTTTGTAGGCATGTTTATCGCGAAAATTTCAAAAGGTCGCACCATTCGTCAATTAATCTCTGGTGTGCTAATAGTTCCCACATTAGTGACATTTGCATGGATGTGTGTGTTTGGCGGTTCAGCATTAAAAATTGAACAAGAAGCTCGCCATCTATACGAAAAAGAAAAAAGTGAATTAATCGCAACATCGACATCCGCAGACTTACCAGAATCATTTACAGGTGGCCCGATCGTACAAGCGATACAAAAAGATAATACTTTAGCGATTTTCACTCTCTTTGATTCAATTGATAGCGGTATTTTCGGCACTATTTTAAGCATCACGACTTGTATATTATTAATCACTTATTTAGTGACATCTCAAGATGGTGGCACTCATGTTTTATGCTTTTTAGATACACAATCAGAGCATGAAACACCCATTTCCACAAGGCTATTATGGTGCACATTTGTCACGGCCATAAGTTTAGGGTTGCTCTACATAGGTGGGTTAAAAGCCATACAGGCGGCAGTTACATTATTTGGCTTCCCAATCATCGTTTTAATGACGTTAATTTGCATATCATTATATAAAGCATTAAAACAAGAAAATATCTCAACAAATCATTCAATCATTGAAAGCAATTCATTGGAACAAGAAGTAAATTCTGTTCTTTAAAACACATTCACCCTACAAAATAAACCTCTCAATCAGAGGTTTATTTTCACTCATTATAATAAATATTATTATTCATAAGGTGTTATAGAATGACTACCCAACCATCATTTCAAAATAAAATAGGGGCTCGTGATCCTGAGCATTTAAATATGCATCAAATTGGTCCCGGTGATCTTGCAATAGATGAATGGAAAGCAGCAGGCTTAGCTTTACCTAATCTCGATCGCATGCAAGAGTATCGACTAGAAAGGATCTGTAAAATATTACAAAAACAAGATTTAGCAGGTGTACTGCTTTATGATCCAATCAATATTCGATATGCGACAGGAACGACCAATATGCAAGTTTGGACACTGCATAATGCAGGTCGTTATGCGTATATTTCAGCAGATGGAAAAATTACTTTATGGGAGTTTGATCAATGTGATTTTTTAGCAGATCATGCTAAAAATATTTCCCACATTCGCCCATCCATTTCATGGTTCTACTTTTGTGCAGGCACAAGGATAGACGAGCAAGCGAAAAAGTGGGCAGATGAAATCTACGAAGTCGTGCAACAGTTTAATCCCAATAATAAAAAAATTGCGATTGATAAATGCAACTCTGAAGGCATCAGAGAATTAGAAAATCTTGGGCTAACCATTTTCAATGGTGAAGAAATTATGGAACATGCGCGTGTCATTAAAGGCGATGATGAAATATTAGCGATGAGATGTGCAGTGCATGCTACAGATTCAGCAATACAAATCATGCACAATCATTTAACGCCCGGCATTTCAGAACAAAGATTATGGTCATATTTACACGCTGAAAACATAGCACGTGGCGGTGAATGGATAGAAACAAGATTATTAGCATCAGGACCAAGATGCAATCCTTGGTATCAAGAATGCAGTGGAAGAATTATCCAAAATGGTGATTTAGTAGGTTTCGACACTGATCTAATAGGTGCCTATGGATTTTGTGTTGATACATCAAGAACTTGGTTATGTGGTGATCGACCTGCAACAGCTGAGCAAAAACAGATATATCAAATGGCGCATGAACAAATCCTAGTCAATACAGAGCTATTAAAAGCAGGTACAAGCTATAAAGAATTAACACATCAAGCACTCACATATAATCCCAATGAATATCATCATTATTCCTTTTTATTTCATGGTGTTGGTCTATGTGATGAAGCTCCGGGTATTTATTTCCCAGAAGCATGGGATAGCTTTGGTTATGATGGCGTTTTAGAAGTTGGAATGGTCATGTGTGTTGAAAGTTATGTCGGCAATAAAAATGGCGGGCCTGGTGTTAAATTAGAAAATCAAGTACTCATCACTCGTGATGGTCCTGAGGTTTTAACCACTTACCCATTCGAAGATAAATTGTTATCGTAATAAAAAAGGATAGATCATCAAATGATCTATCCTTTTTATTCAATACTATACAAAGTTATTGGCCAATCCTGTTTGACCAACTTCTGTTGTTGTAATGTCCATCAACCAACTGCGAAATTGTTTAACACTCGCAGAGACTGCACCTCTATTTTTTGGTTCTAACATACAAAAATTTGCTTCAGTTTTTAATATTGTCTCCACAGGACGGACTAAAGTTCCCTTTTCTAGATGATCATCTAATAAAGATCCCCATGCTAAAGCCACACCTTGACCATGCACAGCAGCTTGGATTAGTAGCGGATAATTATTAATATTCATTTTATTCTTAGGCTTAATATTAGGAAGCCCAACAGCATTAAACCATTCAGCCCATGTCACCCAATCTTTTTGGGATTCATCCAAATATAAAAGATTTTGTTTGAATATTTCTTCAGATAAATTACTACCACTAAATCGTGCTAAATAGCTAGGGCTACAAACAGGAAAAACTTCTTCTGCGAATAATACCGTAGATGCCATATCCGCTGGCGGTGTCTTACAGTAAAACAACGCAATATCACAATCCATTTTATTAAGATCTAAAATATTCTCTGTCGTCAAAATCCTTAAGTCTACCCCTTCATTTTTTTCAAAAGAAGCTACTTTAGGCAATAGCCACAATGCTGCCATCGCATTAGTTGTTGCAACTGTAATTTGATCCTCACCTTTCCATTTTTTTATCTCCGCAGTAGCATGCGCAACATCTAAAAGGGAATTATATATTGTCTGATAATATTGCAATCCTGTTGGTGTTAAGTAAATGTTTCGATTTGCCCTAACAAATAATTCTCTTCCTAAATAATCCTCTAACTGTCTAATCTGTCGACTAATTGCTCCTTGCGTCACATTTAATTGATTTGCCGCTGTCGTAAAACTCAAGTGACGTGCAGCCGCCTCGAATACAATCAAGCTATTCATTGGTGGTAATGGCCTAATTCTCATAAACTCCCCTCTACATTATTACGCTTCCACTTTTGTCACTAAGTTTAATTTTTGAAGCCCCATTCTTCAAAAATAAACTTTTTATTATTTTTTTTGATATAAATCAAAATGTCACACTATTCAAGCATAATAAAGTAAAAAAAAGTATTGATATCATGAGTTTTTCTCATAGGTTCAAAATAGATGAAGATTATCGCTCAATCTTACATTGATAAATATTTATGTCTTATCTGCGATGAAATATTTTTTGGTTTTCTATTTATAATTATATAAAAGCACTTAAACTCGGCAAAAAATATTCAGTTAAACATAGTTGCTCATTTTCAAACATAAAATCAGAAGATCGAGCGATGATTTTCTGACAATTTTGCCCAACTAGAGCAAGTGGTAATTGATCAGGTGTAAACAAACGATATTTAAACGGTGAACGGTAAATTTTATTACCATGATCAAAAAGCTTTCTGCCCAATGCTTGGGTGCCACAATTTAAATAATCACGCCAAAACATACTTTTTACATCACATATGCTCTCAGCCCAAACTACGGGAGCATTGTTCAAACATAAATGAACTTGGCGAGTAAAAATCACATCAGCATGAAAAGAGTTATTTTTCTGCTCGCCCAAGTAAAGCAATTTTACAGAAAAGCTAGCATTTAATGATTCTAACCCTTGTGTCAGTGACTGAATTGTTAGTAGTTGCTTATAATTTCGAATCTCATCGTCACAAATTTTTAATAACTTTTCTAACTCAGACTGCGGATACCAAACATTACAATTCATGATTTTTTCCAATATTCGTTCTAAAAATACTTTTAGCGATCACATTCGCATAAAAAATTACATTTCAATCACTTTTTACCCATCAAAAGTGCACTAAAAATTTAGCCACTCAATATACTTTATTTTCATAAAATTTAATATTTTCCCGATAAAAGCTAATAAGTTAGCGTTTTATATTTCGATAGAATCAAGAATACAAAAAATTGCATTCAGTTTTTGAAATGAAAAGTACAACATTTAAACTACAAAAAACTAGACAAATAAAAAAATTCTGTCATATTAATATTTACTAATATGTTAGCTATAAACATAGAATGACCATCTGGGAGAATATGAATCATGAGTACTTTAGAAAAGAAAAATCAAAGAAAAGTTGCACTCGCAACGCTAATCGGCACAACCGTTGAATGGTATGATTTCTTTATCTACGCAAGCGCAGCAGCCTTGGTATTTAAACAACTGTTCTTCATACCCGCTGGTAATTCCCTCGGCACAATTATTGCTTTTGCATCTGTTGGTATTAGTTTTTTATTTAGACCATTGGGCGCTTTTTTAGCTGGTCATTTTGGCGATAAAATTGGTCGAAGAGCCGTCTTAGTCGCCACACTAATCATGATGGGAGCATCAACAACATTGATTGGCCTTTTGCCTAGCTATGAAACTATTGGTATTGCAGCTCCAATCATCCTAATTATGCTACGTATTCTTCAAGGTATTTCTGCAGGTGGCGAATGGGGCGGTGCTGTATTAATGGCAGTAGAACATGCACCCAAAGGTAAGCGTGGCTTTTATGGTGCATTCCCGCAAATTGGTGTTCCATTAGGCTTATTATTAGCTTCAGCAATGTTGGCATTGATGAGCGGCGTTATCTCTCCAGGTGAGCAATTTCTTGAGTGGGGTTGGAGAGTTCCTTTCTTATTCAGCATCGTTTTACTATTTTTAGGTCATTGGATTCGTAAAACAGTAGAAGAAAGCCCTGTATTTGAAGAAATTAAAGAACGAAAAGCAAATATTGATCGCCCTATTTTCACACTCTTTAAAAATCATAGTTTACTCGTATTATTAGCAGCTCTAGTATTTGCTGGAAATAGTGCACTCGGTTATATGACAACAGGTGGATTTATTCAAAACTACACAACAGATCCAAATGGGCCATTACAAATGGATAGAACTCCAATTTTATTGGCGGTAACGGCTGCATCAGCAGTTTGGATGCTCTTTACTTTTATTGCAGGCGTACTCTCAGATAAAATCGGACGCCGTAACATCTATATCATTGGCTGGATCATGCAATTTATTGGTGTATTTGCCTTATTCCCATTAGTGAACACTGGCACGATTCCAAGCGTATTGGCTGCATTACTTATTTTATCCGTAGGCATTGGTTTAACATACGGTGCTCAATCTGCATTCTATTCTGAACTATTCCCTGCTTCCATTCGTTTCTCTGGTGTTTCGATCTCCTATGCATTGGGTGCTATTTTAGGCGGTGCATTCTCACCAATGATCTCAGCTGCGATTATTTCAACAACTGGTAGCACAGAATCCGTAGTTTATTATTTAGCAGGCATGACGTTAATTGGTCTAATTGCAACATTATTGTTAAAAGATCGAAGCAATATTCCTTTAGGTCCACAATATGAAGAATTACAAAGTCAATCACCTATTTATGGTTTAAAAACTAAAGGGATTGTATTAACCGATGATGAAGAAATAAAAACTGCCTAGTCATTAACATATTAGATAAAAGAAAAATCATGCCTAAGATTGGGCATGATTTTTTGTTTTTACTCAGTCGGTGCTATATTAAAAAAACTGCTTAATTTGTAGATAAAAAGTAACTTGAAAATGATGATAAAACCAGACGTAATTCCAAATTTAAATTTAATGCAAACGTATGATAAATTTTATGATAATTCATACATTCAATATGAATCTCTCGATAATTTAGCAACATTTTTCGGGCGAATTATGCATCTACACCGCCACGATCAATATTATCAACTACATTTTATTCATAAAGGCACGGTTCATTTACAACTGGGTGATAAAGAGTACATAGAAACAGCACCACTCATTTTTTTACACCACCGCCAATTCCTCATAGTTTTATTACCGAGCAAAATGCAACAGGACAAGTGCTCACAATCCATCAAAGCTTAATTGAACAACTGTTTAAAAATATTAATTACCATGAAACTAACCTAAAAAGCATGGCAAGTTGTGTTACTTTTCAAAATATCCCCAAACATTTAGAAATTTATCGTGAAATGCTAGAAAAAGCTTTTGAAGGTTTGCATTTAGAAAGCATTAGCGAATCTGATTTTGGCAAACATCAAGCTAAAATCTGCTGGTCACAATCTATTTTATTAAACTTATTTCGTTTAATGGAAAACATTACTGAAGCTGCGCCAGTTTCACACAACAACTCTGCCATTTTCAGAGAGTATTTGGCATTGATAGAAGAAAATTACCATAAAAATCATCCGATTAACTATTATGTCAATATACTCAATACCACCGAAGGACAACTCAATAAAATCTGCCGACAAATTGCAAACATCTCCTCTAAACGCATTATTCATGAAAGAGTTATTTTAGAGGCGAAATATTTGTTAACACATACCAATTTATCCATTCAACAAATCGCATTTCAATTGGGCTTTCAAGATCCTGCTTATTTCACAAGATTTTTCACAAAATATACCCAAACTTCTCCAAAAAACTATCGAAAATCCCATGATGAACATGATTTTTCAAGCCAATAAAAAAGCTACCGAAAGGTAGCTTTTTTGTTACATCGCTCAATCAGAGCATTTCTTGCAACATTTTCTTAAATAATTTTACTTCATCTGGCTGATAACGCGCTAAAACTTCTGCTTGATGTTCCTCTGAAATGCTAAACAATACTTGCACTTGCTCTTGCCCTTTAGCCGTCAAAATAATTTTTTCACCACTGACTTCTATCAAGCTTTTATTTTGCAAAATATCAAGTGCTTGATCAATTTCACGCACAGGAACATTGGCTTCTCGTGAGATTGATGGCTTATCTGTCGCTAAGTTCGCGGATAAAACCAATAAAATTCTTGCCTCGCTATTTCTTAAGCCAGATGCCAATTGTTTAGGGTAATAATCATCTTGATACGATCTTACGGCTTGGGTTAATAAATAATGAATATTATCAGACAATCGGTTACTACATTCAGATTGAGCTGCGGAATGATTATCCATCGCTTTTTTGCGTAAACTTGGATGTGGAAATACTGAAGAATATGCGCCTTGATGATACAGCAAAGGTACGCGACCAAAATCGTGAAACGCTAACACCTTGCCCAATAAAATAACATGATCACCACCATCTAATTGCTCTACCAATTCACATTCGAATTGTGCAGAAACATCATCAATCAATATCGATTGACCAATGCCTTCTTTATAGCTGATATTTTTAAAACGATCTTCTTTAGATCGAGCAAAATTATTAGATATATCAATTTGATCAACAGCTAAAATATTCACAGCAAAATGTTTTGCATTATTAAACACAGGATAACTGTTTGCACGTTTATCAATGCACCATAAAATCAAAGGTGGATCTAAAGAAACAGATGTGAAACTATTGGCAGTCATACCAACTTTATTGCCATGATCATCTTGTGCCGTCACAACGATCACACCTGTCGCGAAATTTCCTAACGCACGACGAAAAGAGGTGCTATCAAAATTAGTAGACATAATATTACTCCATTAAACCATTGTTGGATCAGGCTCTAAACCCATCAATTCACGACCTAAGATTTGAGCACAAACATCATAATCTGTATAGGCATGAGCACCTGTAATATGCATATCTCTAAACAGTCTTTGAATTTCAACACCTTCCATCCATACTGATGCTCCAGAAGCATCCATCAATCTATCCACTGCGGCAATGCACATCTTCACACAATATGCTTGATTTGTACGCCATTCAGCCAATGTTGCTCTTGTTGGATACTCTTTTCTTTCGGCATACTCACCGATTTCATTCAAAGTTTTTTCTAAGTATGCTCGTGCCGCGCCCACTTGATGAGTCGATTCTGCCAATCGCATTAAAGCAGGTGTCGCAGCACCAACATTTGCACCAGTATATGCACGCACGCGATTTTGTGTTTTTTCCTTAAATGCAACCAACATTCTTTCTGCAATGCCTAAACCAATTGCTGCAAATCCACTTGCAAAATATGGTCTATATGGCGCATAAAATACTTTACTATCAGGATACAAGTCATGCCCTGCAGATCGTCCTTCCATCATATCTTTCGCTGCTTGAATGCGATACTCAGGGATAAAAACATTATCAATGCTGATTAATTTAGAGCCACTGCCTTTCATGGCCAATGCATACCAATTATCAACAATTTCATAATCTTCTTTTGGCAAAACAGCAAATGAATAAACTTTTTCACCGTTTTCATTAATGCGATTACAACCAACAATTGCCCAATCTGCATGATCAACGCCACTGCTCCATCCCATTTTTCCACTCAGACGAATGCCACCTTCTACTTCTTCAATGGTGCTAAATGGTGCAATTGAACTGCTTGCAACAGCATCAGGATTATCCCCCCAAATTTCATCTTGTAATTCTTTAGGAAACATTGCCAACTGATGATTATGAGTACAAAGCAAACTAAATGCCCAAGCTGTACTGCCACATGCACCTGCTAAAGCAGTGATGCATTCTGAAAATTCAGGCAATGAAATTTCATAGCCACCATATGCTTTTGGCAAAAATGCTTTGTGTAGACCAATACTTTTCAGCAACTGAATATTTTCTTCTGGTACTTTTCTTTCTTGTTCACATTTTTCTGCATTTTCTGCAATTTTTGGCAATACTGTTTGTAATGCTTCTAATAAAAAATTTTCTCTTTTCATATCCCACTTCCTCTCGTGATATAGCATATCAACTAATAATGATTAACATATTAGCAATCTATTTATGTAGTAAAAATGTAATTTTCATTCTTAAAATTGTACTTTTCATTCTTTTACAACATAATCGATACAAAGAGAAGCAGACAGTTTATTGAAATATTATTCATCCATATAAAAAAATCCCAAAACATTGGTTTTGGGATTTTTTAGTTAGCAGAGATTTATTTTAATTTTTGTAACACATGATCTAATCTTTCTACCAATTGTGTGAGTTCTTTTTCACCAATCTTTTGAGCAACTGTTTCATAGCTCTCTTTATTTTCATCCAAGACCGCTTCTATCAATTGTTCTGTTCCAGGTGCCAATGTCACCATCACCCTTCTCTTATCTTCAGGCATTGGTGTTTTAATAATATAGTTCAACTCTTCCATACGTTTTAAAATACCGGCCATGCTTGGACTTAAAATACAACATTGCTCACACAATTCACGTGATTCTAATTGTTCATGCTCATATAAAGCCCTTAAAATTCTCCATTGCTGCTCAGTGACCTGATGCTTAATCAATGCGGGGCGAAAATACTCCATCATTGCTTCTCTTGTTTTTAATAATAACAATGGAATATTTCTTTTCTTTGTTTTCATATATGTCATCTATTACCTTATTTAAATGCTGTACTAACGCAATTTTACTAAGATATTAGTCAGCAGTCTATTGATTTATCAATCTGTATAAAAAACAGCACTTGATGCATGAACTCTGTTTATGCTAATTTCAAATAGCTAATATATTAGCAATAATTATAAATACACCATTGGAGAACGAGATGAAATTGTCAAAAATTATTTGTGGGATTGCATTAAGTCTAACTTTAGTTGGTACCGCAAGCTTTGCAAAAGAGGAATTAGTCATTCTTGGAACAAAAGGCGGTCCTTCTATCTTAAAAGATACGCGCCTTCCACAATCAACCGCTTTTGTTAAAGATGAAAAAATATATCTTTTTGATGCGGGATATGGTGCAAGTTTACGTTTAGTACAGTCAAATTTACCGCTAAAAAATCTAGAAGCTATTTTCATCACTCATTTGCACAGTGATCATGTCACAGACTACCCTTCACTAATATCAAATGCTTGGCATAGTGGCTTAAAACACAACCTAAAAGTCTTTGGTCCAATAGGTACAGAAGAGATGACACAAGGTGTTTGGCAAACATTTAAACGTGACATTGAATTGCGAGTCACTGATGAAGGTAAGCCTGATATCAGAGACATGGTATCTGTAAAGAATATTGCAGAAGGACCTATATATAATGAAAATGGCGTAGAAGTGATTGGCCTTTATGTACCACATCCGCCATTTAATAGTGATGAAGCACTCGCATATAAGATCAAATCTAATGGTAAAGTCATCGTTATTACAGGCGATATGACAGATAATAAACAAATTATTGAATTTGCTAAAGATGCTGACTATTTAGTAAGTGAAGTTGTGCTGGTTTCAGGCGTTGAAAGTTTAGCTAAAAGAATTGGTAATGGTTCAACATTAGCTCAAGCGATTATTTCGCATCATACAACAGCAGAAGAAGTGGGAAAAATTGCAGAAGCAGCGAATGTTAAAAACTTGATTTTGACGCATTTAGTTCCAGCTGATGATCCAACAATTACAGATGAAGTATGGATTAAAGAAATTCGTAAGAATTATCAAGGCCCTGTCGTTGTTGCAAAAGATTTAATGAAATTTACCATCAGTGAATAAACAATTATATATGCGATAAATGGTAAAAAACCTTGTATAAACAAGGTTTTTTACCTATCAGATTTTAAAATCTCATTCATTTACTACTGCACTGATCCAGCAATGCTTCAATACTGTGGTAACTAAATCCTGCTTGATTAGATAAACCAATCTGACATGTTTTACTCATTGAAACACCATGTTGGCAGGTGCTAGAAAAACTTTTCGCTAAATTACGCAAACCATTTTGATTTAACTCAGGCAAATTAAAGCCTTTATCGCCCGCAAATCCACAACAATCTATATTCGATGAATAAATTCGATCACTGCAAGCCTCAGCCAACTGAGTCAGTGCCAATTCTGAATGCATACTTTTAGCAGAACATGGAACATGAAGCGCCAATTCTGGTAATTTTTGCTCAATATTCAATTTTGGTAAAATATTTTCCACCAAAAACTCCGCAGAATTATACAAAGTTAATCGATCATCAATTAAACCTTCCGCTTGTGCTTTAAAAACTTTTAATGCGCAAGGAGCATTGTCAATATAAATAGGATGCTCACCATTATTAGATGCTTTTAATAATGCCTCATTAAGCTTTATGGCGGATTGATCTGCATTCTTCTGATCATTTTTAGAATCAAATGGCTGACCACAGCATAAATTTGCCATTTGATCTGGAAATATTGCGTGATAACCAGATTTCTTAAATAGATTCAAAGTATGCTGAGCAGTATCCGCTAAATTATTATCCACTTCAGATAAAGTACGATTAATACAAGATACAAAATATACAACGGCTGGCTCAGCACTAGCCTTTTCTACAGTGATTGATGCTTGTGCTGCTTTAGGCATCGTCATAGGCACAATCGGAATATTTGAAAAATATTGATGTGCTCGTTGACTAAAAGCATGACTTCGTTCGATCCCGATCTTATGGCTCACTTTAGTTGCTAAACGTCCAACTTTTGTGACGAAGGATAGATTATTTTGCGCAAAATTTAATACAGCTGAGTGATGAGCTGGTTTTAACTGCTTAATAAATTCGCCAGTATTGATGCTTAACGGACAACGTAAACCGCACATACCTGTCGTTGCACACGTATCGATGCCTTGGTATTTATATCCTTTTTCAAGCTCTGCAATCAATGGCGAGCTAGGATCTTCTTCTTTTAGCGCCTGAAGGTTGCGATGAATACTAATGCGTTGCCTTGGTGTTAACGATAAACCATCGGATGGACAAGCTGGTTCACAAAAACCACATTCGATACAATCACTGATTAATGCATCTGTTTGTGGTAACTGCTTAACATTTCTAACGTGTGCTAAAGGATCATTATTAATGATTACACCTGAATTTAAGATATTATGCGGATCAAATAATTGTTTGATTTTCTGCATAATTTCATATAATTCTTCGCCCCATTCTGTCTTAACAAAAGGTGCAACGCTTCTACCTGTACCATGTTCA
>CANRJX010000027.1 GCA_947631095.1 uncultured Wohlfahrtiimonas sp. | reverse complement strand
AAACATGAAGCGCAAATTATGGTATTAGATGGTGTAATGCCGGGGGTAATCGCTGTAGAACATGGTTATGGCCATAGAGATATGGGTGCTCGAGTTCATTATATTGATGGACAACCGCTCTATTTTAATAAACATGTAGGAAGCGGTTTAAATCTCAATGATTTAGCCATTCAAGATCCTAGCCGAAATATTCCAACCCCTTGGATTGACTGGGTTGCAGGCTCCGTAGTTCGCCAAGGCATTCCTGCTAAAATCACGAAGAAAGCTTAAAATATTATCATTAATATAAAAGCACTAAAATAGGTCATTAAAATCTGTTTTAGTGCTTTACTTATATTATTTAGCATTAATTATATAGAGAAATACGTCTCAATGCGCTTATATTTATTCATTATGGACAACGCCCTCAATAAGAAATCAAGGCGTGGGCAAAGCATTACTAAAAAATTGCTTTTTATGGGCAAAAACTAAAGCAGCCAATGAAATTTGCTTATCTGTTACATTGGGAGAATCCTCAGCAATGAGCCTTTACCAAACATTGGGATTTTACTCATATGGTGAAATTGAGAGCTTACGATCAGGGTCGAATATAAAAACACAACAAATGAAACTTAATTTATCTAAATTAGTTCTACATATTGATGAGTAAATCAAATATTGTAAATGTTAATGATACATCTCAATAGCTTGTTATTTTATTGGATCAGCACATAAAGAGTTATGGCAAATATGCCAAATAAAAGATTCTGGTTTACTCGCCAGACTTTTTTGATGGTGCAGAAACAATTGTATACATTAGATCGAATATAGATCTATAATTTTTTCTGCACATTATCATCAAAATTAACCCTTTCAATAACACTAAAGCTATATTTCTCTAACTTTTCCTGAGGTTATAACGATTTCAACTTTTGCATTTTTAAGCGCATCAACACTACAAGTAAACAAATCACGATCCAATATAATAATATCAGCGTACTTCCCCGCTTCAATTGTACCGAGTTCATGCTCCCTGAAGGTACTTTTAGCAGCCTCTAAGGTATATGCTTTCAATGCTGTTGATAAAGATACCTTTTCTTTTTCATTCCATACAACACCATGATAATCATGACGTGTAACAGCATGATAAATCCCTAAAAAAGGATTTAATTCAGTAATCGGATAATCACTGGCATACGGTACTAAAATATCTTCATCAATGAATGTTTGGCTGTTATAAATATAGTCATGTTTAGTATCGATCACACGATCAATATGTGATTCACGTGGCATTAAACCAATATGAGCAGGTTGAATGGAAGCTTGCACGCCTAATTGTTTTAATCTTGGTAAATCAATTGGATCAACAACTTCAAGGTGCTCTAATGAATGACGAGAATCTCGTGAACCATTTTTCTTCATAGCGGCCTCAAATAAATCTAACCCCATTCGTACAGCGCCATCCCCAATTGAATGAAAACGAATTTGAAAATTATTTGCATCTGCCTCAATCACCCAAGGCTCTAATTCTTCATACGTATAACCAGTCTCACCAAAAACACCAGGCGCATCTTTATATTCATCAATCATTAATGCTGTATGCCCTGTAATTACACCATCAATAAACTGTTTAACACCACCAACTTTTAAGTTTGGCGATGTAAACTCATCTCTAAGTTTAATCGCATAACCTAAATCACCATTTAAGGGTGGCCAAACATGAATACGTATTTTTAATTGACGATCATCATCAAGCTTTTTATAAGTACTATAAGCAAACAATGTTTCATGCGCTCGACTCATAAAAAATTCATTAACAGATGTTACACCTACACTCAAAGCATGATCTTGAAATTTAAGTACCATTTCTCTCTTCTTTTCATCAGAGAATTGGTAGGCATGCTTTCCTGCTAAAGAAATGGCTGACTCAATTAGGATTCCAGTGGGATTACCACAATCATCTTTAATAATTGTTCCATAATCAGGTGCGACCGTTTTACTATCAATCCCAGCAATTTCTAATGCTTTTGTATTTACCCATGCATAATGCCCTTCTGCATGAATTAAAATAACAGGTCTATCTGGAAAAATATCATCCAAATCTTTGACCGTAGGATATTCTGAATGACCCCAAGCTAAATGATCCCACCCCATTCCAATCAGCCATTCTCCCGTTAGATTGAGGTCTTTATTTTGGAGCAAAATATCTCTAACTTCTTTTAAAGATTTTGCTTGGTTTAATGGCAAAGCATATTGATCAAAAACAATTCCATGAATAAGATGCATATGCGCATCATGGAATCCTGACATTACAGTTTGACCTTTTGCATCAATAATCTTTGTCTGATCATTGATCATTTTATCTATCTCTGTATCTAAACCAACTTTTGCAATTTTATCGCCAATAATTGCAATACTAATATTTTGTGGTTCATCTAAAAGCCCTGTAAATACAGAACCATTCTTAATTACAACATCTGCGATCATAGATCTCCTTTTTATTAAATTATTTCAAAGCATTCATTGTTGGGATGGGTTTGCTAAATGCCTTTGTAAGCACGAGAAGATAAGTAACACCAAGCAAAAACCAGATAAAACCAAGCAACAAGGAATATGGATCCAAATTAATAAATAACCATATATCCAAAATTGCGCCAATTGCAGGTAAAACTAAAAATAAAATGACTGTTTTTTTATTTTTCTCTTGCTCTTTAAAAAATAAAAAGATTACGGAGATATTCACTAAAATAAATGATATGAATGCACCAAAATTAATAAAAGATGCAATGAGCCCTAAACTTAGAAACATTGCCGATACAGATATTAACCCAATTAATAGAATATTAAATGTTGGTGTTTTGTATTTAGGATGTAGTTGTCCAAATAAACTATTGGGTAGTTGCCCATCGCGACCCATCGCAAACAATATACGTGCACCACTCGCTTGAGAAGAAACAGCAGAACCAATAATACTCAATGCGAAAATGGTTAAAAAAATTGAATATAAAAAATTACCACCCACTCGACGTATGACATCAGCAGACGCTGCATCTAAATCTTTAAATAAAGAGTAATCGGGCCATACTTGATATGAAAAATAAGAAACTGTGATGAATAAAACGCCACCAATTAAAGTGACTAAGAAAATTGCTCTAGGAATAGATCTCTCAGGATTATTAACTTCTTCTGAAAAAGTTGTTACAGAGTCAAATCCTAAAAAAGAAAAACATAACAGTGATGCACCAGCTAAAATATATTTTAAAGGGTCTTCAACAGTAAAATTAATAACAGGAGTCATATTTCCAAATACATGATCAATTCCTGAAGTACCGCTAACAGAAACTATCGAATATAAAGAAAAAATCATTGCAAACACAATAGAAGCAACAACTATGATCAAATTTGCTGTCACAGCAACTTTAATCCCTCTAAGATTAATAAAAGTAACAAAGATTAATAATCCGATGATAAACAGCCATTCTGGGATCATAGGAAATGCATCATGAAAAAATATGCCAAACAGCATAAAATTTACCATAGGAATGAATAGATAGTCCATAATGATCGCCCAACCAGCTAAAAATCCTAAATGTGGATTAATAGCTCGTTGTACATAACTATAGGCTGAGCCTGCAACAGGATAACGTTTTGACATGACACTATAGCTATAGGCAGTAAATAGCATTACTGTTAATGCGACAATATATGCACCAACAATCATACCTTTTGAAATTTCACTGGCGATCCCATAGGTACTAAAAACAGTTGTTAAAGCCATAAAAGCTAGGCCAAATAAAACAACAGATGTTAATGACAGTGACTTTTCTAGACTATTATTATTGCTCAATTTACAATCATTCTCCACAAGCTTTCCCTGCATAAATGTACCTCTTTAATAGTTCTATTTAATTATCATAATTATTTTCTATCGATTCTTTTTATTCAGCTCATTGAATAATTATATTTAAAGCTTGAGATCAATTAAGCATCTAAATGGTTAGATTTAATCTATGAAATTTATTTCAAAGCTAGCTGATTTAATAGATTATTAGCTTATATTTTATTTCAAAACAACTACATTTTGATTATGAATTATCTCAAATATTTTTATAATCGAATGCATAAATCTAAACAAATGATTTTAAAGTAAATATTATTTGACAATTAAACTCAATAATCCTATCTGTATATATGAAATACATGCTTAGTATTTTAATAATTAATAACATGCTGCTACAGAATTCTTAAGTGAAGGAGATTAGAATAATGAAAGTTGTTGATCAACCAATCCGAGGTAAGGACGGTGCAGATATCATTGGACCACGTAATATAGATGCAGAAAAGCTAAATCCAGATGTTTTATTACCACCAAAGACTGATAATGGTGGCATTCCAAATCTTAAATTTCCATTTGCAATGGCACATAACCGACTGGAAGATGGTGGTTGGGCACGTGAAGTAACACAGCGTGAAATGGGAGCCATGAAAGAAATGGCCATCGTGAATATGCGCCTTCCTGCGGGTGTTGTTCGTGAGCTACACTGGCATAAAGAAGGCGAGTGGGCTTATGTGCTAAAAGGCAAAGTGAGATTCTATTTAATTGATAATCAAAGAAATGTATTAATTGAAGATTTAGAAGAAGGTGATCTTTGGTATGCTCCTCCTGGATTCCCTCATGCAATTCAAGGTTTAGAAGGTGAAGGTACTGAGTTTGTTTTAGTATTTAACGATGGCAACTTCTCTGAAAACCAAACATTATTAGTGACAGAACTTTTTGCGCATACACCTAAAGAAGTTTTAGCGAAAAACTTTGGTGTTCCTGCAGAAACATTTGACGGAATCC
Organism: uncultured Wohlfahrtiimonas sp.; assembly: GCA_947631095.1. GTDB lineage: Bacteria > Pseudomonadota > Gammaproteobacteria > Cardiobacteriales > Wohlfahrtiimonadaceae > Wohlfahrtiimonas. Next base: position 15,483 of record CANRJX010000027.1, on the reverse strand, counting down.
CTGGAAGTGAAAAATACATATTTCGTTTACCTGTTCCCGGTCCTTTAGAAGAAGTTCGTAAAGAGCTAGGCGCTGTTAATTTCACTAATAAATATGTATTTAAAGCATCAAAACAACCTAAAAAAGAATTTGAAGGTGGTGCAACTCAATTGATTGACAATGAAACATTTGAAGTCACCGATCTTGCAACATTAATCATTGACTTAGAACCTGGTGGCATGCGTGAAATTCATTGGCATCCTGATGCAGATGAACTTCAGTACTATATTAGCGGTAAGGCACGCATGACTGTCTTTGATGCTGTTAATAATGCGAGAACATTTGACTATCAAGCAGGTGATGTAGGCTATGTACCAAGAACATTATCACACTATATTGAAAATATTGGTGATGAGCCCGTAAGAGTGCTCAACGTATTCCATAAAGCTAAATATAGCGATGTATCCCTCAATAACTGGCTAGCGCTGACACCGAAAGATTTAGTTAAAGGACATTTGGATATTGATGAGCCATTCATCAGTTCATTGCGTCAAAAATATCAAACTATAGTTAAGGGCTAATAAGCTTTCATAGATAAAAAATAAAAACTGACGGATACTGTCAGTTTTTTATCTTACATCCTGATTACACTCTATCTTTCCAAACAAGCATAATTAATTGTCTGATAATCGGTAATCTCCACTACATAGCACATTCTTCAACTACCATTAATACAAAAAGAAACAATCCAATAAATATCAAAGCCAACTGAGCTCGCATAAACGACCCTACCAGATAGAAATATTATTAAGCTAAAAAGATCAACAACACAAAAAATAATGGAAGAAAAACCATCATATATAAATTAGTAATAACAATACTTTTCCTACGAATTATTGCCATTTCTAATAGAAGAATTGCAGACCAAATTAAATAACCAACTATAATTCCTGCTAAAAATTCAACGATCCCTGCTGCCATAGATACAGGACTGGCAATACCTCTACTGCCTGTAGAATAAAAACTACGCATAATACAAACCAATAAAGGCAAAAGAAGAATTTTTACACCAAAAGACATAAAACTATAAATTTCGTTCTTATCCATAGATACCTCTTTAGATGAAAACATTTTAAAATTAACTCTGCCAATGATTATAGCCGTATTACAATACGGCATAATGTCTATTCTATGAATTATTTATCTATATCAAATAGTTATATTTTTCAAGGATGAAAGATCTTTTTATTCATGAAATTATTTGTTAGATAGTCGATGGATGTATGACTTTTCAGTTGGTTTGTGATGCTCAAAGACATAAGTTTGTAGGTTTGATGAGCCGTAAAGATAATTGCTATGATAATTCACCAAAAAGAATAATCTCGCTATTCAGCGAGATTATTTTAAATTCTAATAAACCAATTAGACTGGCATGTTAATAAATGTTAAATAAATTCCGGTAATGTACCTAAATCATCTTTAGCCTCTTGTGCATAATCAATTCTTAAGTAATCCGCATCGCCAATCGATACTAAATTTACCTTATTCACTTCTGTCCATAATTTTTGATTTTTTGAATACGCCGCAGTGGCAAACGTAATTTTATTTGTCTTCAACAAATCACAAATTAAAGCTTTGATTGCATAACGAGAATTTTTTACTGTGATCTTTCCTTCTTGATCTATATCCACGCGACGAATACGAGCTCCAGCAATATTGCCTTGGCTATCTTTTTTAACTTTATAAATATAAAAATCAGTTGTTGTCATTTTTTACCTCAATCTTCATGTTGCATTGACAGACAACATGGAATTGTGACGCATTCATCAATACTAGATTACAAATCAACATGTCATATCCATATTCAACACTTGATCTAGCAACAAAACTCGCAATTATTAAAATAGCGAGCAATAAAAAAGCCCTTGGTTTACAAGGGCTTTTTTAGTCTAACTGGCGGAGAAGGAGGGATTCGAACCCTCGATACGCTATTAACGTATACGCCCTTAGCAGGGGCGCGCCTTCAGCCTCTCGGCCACTTCTCCTTAATTAGGAAGCATGCATTATAAAGAAAAATCCCTACTTGTAAAGCCTAATTTTGCACAAAAAGTAGGCTTTACGTTATTTTGCATACTATTTCATCAATCTATTTAAGCGATTCACAAATTCAGAAGGATTTTCTAACTGCGAACCTTCCAATAATAATGCTTCTTCATAGATTAACATTGCCAAATCGTTCGCAATCGCATTATCTGTTTCACGTGCAATACGCTCAACCAAAGGATGCTTCACATTAATCTCTAACCATGGCTTCATGCTTGGCACATCATGCCCTGCTTCTTTCAGCATTTTTTCAAAATGACTACTTAAAGCATATTCATTACGAACTAAGACAGAAGCTGAATTCGTTAAACGCTTAGAAATTTTAACTTTCTCAACTTTTTCACCCACAACATTAGTGATCTTATCAATGATTGCTTTTTCCTCATTGCTCAATTCTGGCTCATCTTTTTTCTCTTCTTCAGATTTATCATCGTCTAAATTGACATCACCTTTTGCAATATTTACAAATTTTTTGCCTTCAAATTCAGTCAAGAAACCCATCATCCAATCATCGATCACATCTGTCATTAAGATGACTTCGTAACCTTTAGAGCGATAAATTTCTAAATGCGGACTATTTTTAGCAGTATTTAAATTATCTGTCGTGATGAAATAAATATTCTCTTGGCCTTCTTTCATACGACCAATGTAATCCGCAAATGAAACAACTTCATCATCATTTTCTGTCGAGGCAAAACGCAATAATTTTGCAATGTTTTCTTTATTGGCACGATCTTCACCAATGCCTTCTTTAATCACTCTGCCAAATTCTTTATAGAATGTTGCAAATTTTTCAGGTTCACTTTCTGTTAAATTATTCAACATCGTTAATACACGGCGAGTTACACCCTGCTTAATAGACTCTAAAGTTGAAGATGACTGTAAAATCTCACGAGAAACGTTCAATGGTAAATCGACAGTATCCACAACACCTTTAACAAATCGTAAATAGCGTGGGATTAATTTTTCAGTTGCATTCATAATGAATACGCGACGCACAAATAATTGCAAACCATACTCTTGGTTTTGTTCCCACATGTTTTGCGACGCATGCTCAGGCACAAACAATAAAGAGGTATAGTTAACCTTTCCTTCAACTTTATTATGTGACCAAATCAGTGGATCAGCATAATCGTGGCTAATATGCTTATAGAATTCTTTGTACTCTTCATCCGTTACATCTTTTTTATCACGCTGCCAAATGGAGGTTGCTGAGTTGATTTGCTCAATTTCAACCTCTGTCGTTGTTGTTGGCTCTTCACCTTCTTTTTCTGCTGGCACAGTTTTTGTGCGCTCAATCTCCATCATTACTGGATAAGCTATGTGATCTGAGTACTTCGTAATAATTGAACGCAAAGACCATTCATTTAATAAACTCACATGTTCATCGCGCATATGAAGAACAATTTCAGTACCCGCAGCCGCCTTAGAGGTACTTTCCAACGAGAATTCACCTTCGCCTGCTGATTCCCAAATGACAGCACTATCTTCAGGCTCACCTGCTTTACGCGTTGTTAATGTTACTTTGTCTGCAACAATGAATGCTGAATAGAAACCAACACCAAACTGCCCAATCAATTGAGATGCATCCTGCTCTGATTTTTCTAATTTTTCCAAAAATGCTTTGGTGCCTGATTTAGCAATTGTACCGATATTTTCAATCACTTCATCACGTGTCATCCCGATACCATTATCACTAATGGTTAATGTTTTTTTATCCGCATCTAATTGAATCAAAATTTGTGGATTACCTTGATTCTCAATAAGTTTTGCATCAGTCAAACCCTCAAATCGGCGTTTATCCAAAGCATCCGATGCGTTCGATATCAATTCACGCAAAAATATCTCATGATTAGAGTATAAAGAGTGAATCATTAATTTTAATAACTGATTAACTTCTGTTTGAAATTGCATTGTTTCTTTTTGGCTCATAACTTCTCCAATATTAACCGTTAAACAAGTGTAAATAATTTGATAGAGCTATATATGGGTCATAATTTGACAATTTCAAGTCACAATAACATTTGATTTGTTAAAAAAGCGTTCATTCCTCATAATTCAAGGCTTTTCCTTGTTATTTTTATAACTTTAAATTATATTAATAACATTACAAGGAGATTTTATATGAGCGATATTGCAGATCGGATCAATCATTTGATCGAAGAGAGAAAAATCTCTCAAGAAATTTTAGCGAGTGATGTCGGTGTTTCTCAGGCTGCCATTTCAAAAATATGTCAAGGTAGAACCAAGCGCAGCCGCTATTTACCACAAATCGCAGCATACTTTGGCGTTGCTGAACATTGGTTATTATTTGGCGAAGAAACAACCGATGATGAAGATGTACTCATCCCTTTTTATAAAGATGTTCAACTGTCCGCTGGTTATGGTGCCAGTGAATTTGAAGATTATGAAGGTCGTACCATTCGCTTCTCTCGTGATACTTTGCGTGAAGTGAATGTATCCCCAAAAGATGCTGTATGTGTCACAGTAAAGGGTGACAGCATGGAACCTGTTTTTAAAAATGGTTCTACCGTTGGGATTGATTTATCTCGCAAAAAGATCATTGATGGTGATGTCTATGCCATTAATAACGATGGCTTACTTCAAATGAAGCGCCTAAAACATAAAACGGGTAGCGTTATTACCGTTGAATCTTATAACCGTGAAGAATATCCCGCTTTTGATGTTTCCATGGAACAGGTTGATATTATTGGCCGTGTTTTTTGGTATTCAACAACAATGTAATAACATAATAAAGATATTTCACTAAAGCTCTGCCTTATGCACATATGGCAGAGCTTTTTTATTAATATAACTTACAATTATAAAAATAAAATAAACAAATTCAATGCATTAAATTCACAAATATCGAAAAAAACTCTATTTCAAATAAATTAAATTGACATATTTATAACCAAAGTTATAATTAAGTTATATCAAACAATCAGAACTTGAAAGGTGATCATCATGATTAAGCAAGAACGTTTTCATAAGTTGTTCAATTCTCTTTCACAACATGAAAAAGATAAAATCGTTAATAAAGCGCTGAAATTAAGCGAACAATTTAGAACAAATTCCATGAGCGATTTAATGCGTGAAAGTCGTTACCATGCAAATGAAGCCATGCAAACATTTCGCTTAAAAAGACAACGCATTCACCACGCAACATTATTTGCAGCACTACAACATGCCATTAATAGCAAGTATGAAGCCTTTATCAAAGCCGCATAATATATTCAATCGCTCTATAAATCCTAGCCACTAAAGACCATATATTGGTCTTTTTTGTTAACGATCCTTTAAGTCACACATGGTATAATGCCAAACTTTTATCATCACATGACGAAGGATTCACATGCGTTTTGTCCATTTAAATCTTCACACTGAGTTTTCGCTAACGGATGGCTTAATCCGCATCAAGCCACTTTTTAATAAGCTTAAAGAACAAGGTGTTGAATCTATCGCTTTAACGGACATTGGCAATGCATTTGGCGCCATCAAATTTTATGAAGCAGCATTAAAAAATGGCATAAAACCAATAATTGGCGCTGAATGTTACCTGAAAGATGGTAAAGAAACAGTTGGCAAAATTACGCTATTATCTCAAAACTATGATGGATATCTAAACCTTTCAAAACTTCTCAGTGAAGGCTATCGTCATGGACAAGAACGAGGCATTCCACATATTACTTATGAATGGCTGAAAGAATATCAAAATGGTTTAATCATTATTGCTGGTAAAGAAAGCCCGATTGGCGTCGCATTATTAACCCGCAAAGATACCGACTGGAATGAATCTTTAACACCATTTCAATCATTTAAAGATCGTTTATATTTAGGAATATCTCGCACACAACAAGAAAACGATGAAGCATTCATTACAGCAGCCAAACAATTTGCTTTAGCACAGAATTTGCCTTTGGTCGCCATTAACAATGTTAGATTCATCAATAAAAGTGATTTTGATGCACATGAAGTTCGTACCTGCATTCAATCAAGCAATGTAATTTCAGATTCTAAGCGCCCTCGCTTATACAGCCCAGAGCAATATCTTAAATCGCCTGAAGAGATGATTGAGCTATTCTCAGATATTCCAGAGGCTATTACTAATACTATAGAAATTGCAAAACGCTGTACTGTTGAATTATCATTGTACAAACCTTGCTTGCCCAACTTTCCCATTCCAAATGGAATGACGATGGATGAATATTTTCGTCATTTATCTCATGAGGGCTTAAAAGATCGCATTGGAACAGACCATCCAAAACAAGCTGAATATATAGAACGCTTAGACATAGAGCTGAATGTTATCATCAACATGGGCTTCCCCGGCTACTTCTTAATCGTTGCTGACTTTATTCAATGGTCTAAAGACAATAATATCCCTGTAGGACCTGGACGTGGTTCTGGTGCTGGCTCATTGGTTGCATGGGCATTAAAAATCACAGATCTTGATCCAATTCCTTACGACTTACTGTTTGAGCGATTCTTAAATCCTGAGCGTGTTTCAATGCCCGACTTCGATATCGACTTCTGCATGGAAGGTCGTGACCGAGTAATTGAATATGTAGCGGAAAAATATGGGCGCGATGCAGTATCACAAATTGCAACACATGGAACAATGGCGGCAAAAGCCGTTATTCGAGATGTTGGGCGAGCACTTGGCCATCCTTATGGTTTTGTAGACCGAATTGCGAAGCTCATCCCATTCGATTTAGGCATAACCCTTGAAAAGGCGCTAATGCAAGAACCCGAATTGCATGATCTTTATGAAAAAGATGAAGAAGTTAAAGAGCTGATTAACTATGCAAAACAACTAGAAGGATTAACCAAATCAGTCGGTCGTCATGCTGGCGGTGTGGTAATCTCACCCACAACAATCACTGATTTCTCTCCACTGTATTGCGAAGAAGGCAGCGATGCATTGGTGGCACAATTTGATAAAAATGATGTTGAATCCGCAGGACTGGTCAAATTTGACTTCTTAGGCTTAAGAACACTCACTATTATTGATTGGGCACTTAAAAACATTAAACTCACTAAAAATATTGATATCAATATTTTAGACATTCCTTTGGATGATAAAAAAGCATTTGATCAATTAAAATCATGCAAAACCACTGCGGTATTCCAGCTTGAATCTCGTGGAATGAAAGACTTGATCAAAAGATTACAGCCCGATACATTTGAAGACATCATCGCTCTGGTTGCACTGTTCAGACCTGGACCATTAGAATCTGGCATGGTTGAAGACTTTATCAATCGTAAACATGGCCGCGCAGACATTGAATATCCATTCCCAGAACTAGAAGCTGTTTTAGCTCCAACATATGGCGTGATTGTTTACCAAGAACAAGTAATGCAAATCTCACAGATCATTGGGAATTATACATTGGGTGGTGCCGACTTATTGCGCCGTGCTATGGGTAAAAAATTGCCAGAAGAGATGGAAAAACAGCGCGGTTTATTCATGCAAGGTGCCGAAGAACTAGGCTTTGATAAAGAAAAAGCAGGCGCACTATTTGATTTGATGGAAAAATTTGCCGGCTATGGTTTTAATAAATCTCACTCAGCTGCTTATGCTTTAATTTCATATCAAACTGCTTACTTAAAAGCTCACTATCCTGCTGAATTCATGGCTGCAGTTCTCTCTTCAGATATGGATAACACAGAAAAAGTTGTGAATTTTATAGAAGAGTGTGAAGACATGAATCTCACAGTCTTACCGCCTGACATCAATCAATCTCACTACAAATTTACCGTAAGCAATCAAGGTGAGATCATCTATGGCTTAGGTGCAATTAAGGGTGTTGGTGAAGCAGCTGCATTACAAGCGATTGATGAAATGGAAAAAAATGGTCGATACATTGATCTATTCGATTTTTGTCGTCGAGTTGATCTATCCAAAATGAATCGCCGTGTTATTGAAATATTAATCAAAGCTGGTGCACTCGATGCATTGGCCAATAAATCAATGACCATTCCTGAACGCTGCCAATACAGGGCAGATTTATTAGCAACATTGCCTGAGGCTATACAATCAGCAGAACAACATCTGCGCAATTTAAATTCAGGACAAGAGGATTTATTTGGCTTATTCAGCGCACCTGCAGAAGAAGCAACTGCATACATACAACCATTAAAACATTCAGATGCTTGGTCTGAACGTGTGTTATTAGAAAATGAAAGTGATACATTGGGTTTTTATTTAACAACCCATCCAATCAATCGTTATAAACAAGAATTAAAATCAATTACGTCTCATCCAATTGGTGAAATTTTATCAATGCCTGAGCCACCTTATAGAATTGCTCGCGCCAAAGAACCTGAGTCCACCATTGCAGGCTTAGTGATCCAAATTCGCAGTAAATTCAATCAAAAAGGTCAAAAAATGACCTTTGTAACATTGGATGATCGATCAGGTCGTATAGAGCTAAGATTATATGATGAGCATTTAGAAACTTTGCCAGCTCCGCTCACAACTAAATCTGTGCTGATAGTGAAAGGTTCATTAACTTGGGATGACTTTAATGGTGGAATGAGAATTCGCCCACTAGAATTACAATTACTTGAAAACACTCGTCAAAACTTAGCAACATCGTTATTAATTAGCAATCATTCTCCATTAAGCACTGAAAAAATGAGTAAGCTAATTGAAATCATCAAAGAGTTTAAGAGTGAATATGGCAAGCCTGTATTTTTAAAATACCAAACAGATTATGCCAGCATTCTGCTGAACTTAAGCCCTTCTTGGAATCTACAATTAACTGATGTATTGTTAGAAAAGTTAGTGAGCCAATTTCATGAACTTTCTATAAAAGTTCAGTATTAAAACATAAGGACAATATCGCCATGGTAGATCTTAATCAATTATATTATTTTGCAAAAATAGTTGAATATGGCGGTATTAGCCAAGCAAGCAAGTATTTGCGAATTCCAAAGTCGAAACTTAGCCGTCATTTAGCAGCTTTAGAAGAAGAATTGGGCGTCCGTTTAATTCATAGAACCACTCGCCAATTTTCGGTCACAGATATCGGGCAAACTTATTACACTCATTGCCAAGCAATGCTAGATAAAGCTGAAATTGCACAAGCATCAATTATGGAAGCGCAAGCAAAACCTCGTGGTTTAATTCGCATCACTTGCCCAATTACCTTATTGCATCTTTCAGTAGAAGATATGGTTACGAGCTTTTTAGAGCAAAACCCTGAAGTGGATATGATTGTTGATGCAACCAATCGTCGTATTGACTTAGTGCATGAAGGTGTTGACATAGCATTACGTGTGCTAAAACCACCATTTGAAGACAGCGAATATGTTATGAAACGATTGGGTATTCGCAAGCAGGTTTTAGTTGCAAGCCCTGCCTTAATTGAAAGAATTGGTGAAATAACGTCCCCAAAAGATCTACACTTATACCCCTCTATGGCACACAGCCAATACCGTGATAGAAATGAGTGGGAATTATTTGATCAAAAGAACAATGCCACCAATATTACTTTTTATCCAAAATTCATGACAACAGATTTATCATTACTAAAAAAAGCTGCATTAAATAGTGTTGGTATAACACAAATGCCTTTAATGGTCGTACATGATGAAGTTAAAGAAGGAAAACTCGTTCAAATTTTACCTGATTGGCACTTCAAAGATGAAATCGTTCATGCTGTCTACCCTTCTCGTCGCGGCGTTATTCCTGCAATTAGAGCTTTCTTAGATCATTTAGAAAAAAGCTTTATAGAGTTGGGTAAATCCCAATGTTAAGTTCATATAAAAGATTAATGTCCAAATTTTGCTATAAAAATAGGCTGCTGATAAACCACTAATTTCTGATTAAAAGCCTGAATCTCTTTATTTGAAAAGTCTAAATGACTGATGAAAAATGCACCCAATAAGATAACAAGACAAATAAATATTTTTTTATAATTTTTTCTCATCTTAAACTCCAAATAAACAGTGATCAATTAATAATTAAACATTGTATTATTATTTTTTTAAAACGCAACATTTTATTGATTTAAAATTTAAAGAAGATAAAAGACTCAACTTTTTAATCGCCCAATAAAAAAGGATATGAAATAATTAAATATCTCATATCCTCAAAAATCATTGACAACCGTTATTTATAAAGAGTGATCCTGTCCAAATATACGAATTTTCACAGGCTCTGCTTCTACATTTCTAAAAATCCATTTAGCACGAACACCTGCATTATGTGGCACTAATATGAACTCTTCTTGCTGACCATAAACCAGATTTTCTGCCAAAGGATATGCAAATCCATCACCATCCAATAGCATTACTTCACGATCATCGTATAAATCCATCAATCTTACAGGCTTATCCGCTAAATTCTTCAAGCCTATGCTAACTTCGTAGCGCTGCCCATCTAACGGCGTTACTTTGCTAATAGACAACTCTAAATTTTTAATAAAAGCTTCGTGCTCTGTGACATCAATATATTTTGATGCTTCTGGATCTCCCACTATGCTTTCTTTAACATTCTGATAAGTATCTTTACTATATTCCACAGCATCTGAAAATCCATCAGAAATACTTTGTTGCCAATCCTTAGAAAATGCCGTTGAAAATAAAGAAGTCACAATCATAGTGAATAAAATTTTCTTCATAAAACAATCCTCTTAGCAATAATTTAATAATTTTAACAGTAAATGCTTAAACTAGTCACTAGATCTTGCTATATTCTAGCGTTCAACACAATAAATTCTCGTACAAGGTGCAAAAATGTCTGATTCACAATGTAAAGGTTTCAATACAAAAATCTTATCAACCAGTAAAAGTCTCAAAGATGTTCATGGCGCGATGAATACACCAGTATACCGCACAGCTGCATATGAATTTGCAAACTCACAAGCCATCGCAGATGCATTTCAAAACAAAGAAGAAATACCATCGCATACTTATTCCCGCGTTAGCAATCCTACAGTAGAAAGTTTAGAGAAAAAAATCAAAGCAATCTCTGGAGGTGACAATGTCATGATGTTTAGCTCTGGTATGGGCGCAATTTCTAGCGCATTCATGGCATTAGCATATGCTGGAAGCAACATCGTGACATCTCCATATTTATTTGGAAATACTTTTTCATTCTTGAAATTTACCTTGGCAGAATTTGGTGTAGAAATACGCTTTGTAGATACAAACAACCTTGAAGCAATCGAAAATGCAATCGATGAAAACACTTGTGCATTCTTCTGTGAACTTGTGACTAACCCACATTTAGAAATTGCCGATTTAGCCAGCATCTCAAAAATCATGAAAAAACATCATGTACCAATGGTTATTGATACAACAGTTATTCCATGGTGTGGCTTTGATGCAAAAGCTTTTGGTGTTGATATTGAAGTCGTATCGACAACAAAATACATTTCTGGTGGTGCGACAAGCCTTGGCGGTGCAATTATAGATTACGGCACCTTTGACTGGTCACAACACCCAAGATTGAAAAAAGTCACACCTGTAGCATCTCTTTCTTCATTTATGTTTAAAATTAAACGTGAAATCGCTAGAAACTTAGGTGCAAGCATGGATGCTGATACGGCTTATATGCAATCCTTAGGTTTAGAGACATTAACTTTACGTTATGAAAAAATGTCTGAAACAGCTTATAAACTTGCACAGTTTTTAGAAACACTGCCTCAAATTGAAAAAGTTTCTTACACAAAATTAGACAGTTCACCATTCAAAAAACTTTCAGATGCGATGTTCAAAGGCAATCCTGGAGCATTACTAACATTCAACTTAAAAGATCAAGCAGCTTGTTTTGCATTCATGGATAAGTTACAACTCATCAAAAGAGCCACAAATCTATTCGACAATCGTAGTTTAATCATCCACCCTGCTTCAACAATTTATGGAACTTTCACACCAGAAATGAGAAAAACTATGGGCATTGAAGATACGTTAATTCGCTTATCTATCGGCTTAGAAGACTTTGATGATCTAAAAGCTGACATTGTTCAAGCGCTGAATTAAATCATTTTACTCATAAATAGAGTGCTGGTACTGAAAGCTATATTTGTCTGTCAACTTATTGCCCTTTACGTAACCATAGTAATGAATTGAAGTATCAGCCTCTTCAGCAAAACCAGGTAATTCCATAGAATATTTTTGAGCAATGGTAGTGTAAAAATCCTTGCGAGTCGGATGCTCAGGTGACACGATATTATAAATCTCCTTGCCTTCACCGCCATTTCTGATTAATTCACTGATTGCCAAAATAACATCATTTCTATGAATGAAATTAATTCTATGTTTTGGTCTTTCCATCAGTCTATTCTGTGGAATCCAATTTTGAGGCAAACGTTTTCCGCCAAATAAACCACCTAACCTTACAATTGTCACATCAGTATCAATATTTGTGAACAAGGCTCTTTCAGCAACAACAATTGCCTTAGCAGATTCAGTTTTAGGAAATAATTTCGATGTTTCATCGACTGTTATGACTTGCTGACCATAGACAGAAGTCGAACTTGTAAAAATAATATGTTGAACACCAGAATATTCAGCAGTTTTTGCCAATGTTTCAATAACAGTAGGATAGTCTGCAAAGCCATAATTTTTATTGGGCGGCAATGTAATCACCAAAGTATGGCAATTAAAAAGCTTTTTAATATCTTTATCTTTGAGCGTTTCTTTGATTGCTGTATTAAACAAAAGACAATCTATACCATTAGACAGCGCTTCCTCAACCCCTTCTTGTGAGCTTCTAGAACCAATGACTGACATATTTATACTTTGTAAATACTGAGCCAATTTTAATCCCAACCAGCCAAGCCCTATCACGGAAACTTTGTACATGAGTATTATTAATCCCTACACTTTATTTAAAAATACAAAAAATTACACATTATTAACATTTTAAACAGGCCGCAAATAATAGCACCGAAGACTCATAGTTTTAAACATATATTTGATCGCATTCGATAACAAATATAAGAATTGAAAAAAACTATTCTTCAATAATTCCTAATATTTCCCCAGCTTTTAACGCGATCCATAACTCTACGATATCAGCTGTTGAACTTAGCCTTCTTTGAGTCATTTCTTCAATTTTTTGAATTCTATACACCAAAGTCTGTTTATGAATATGCAAAATCTTTGAGGTTTTCTCCCAAGCTCTATCATTTTCTAAAAACACTTTTAACGTATGGATATAACGCGTCTTTTTAGCCTTATCTTGCACATAAAGACAATCGAGATTAAAACTAAATATCTTTTGCGCTTCCTCAATGCTTTTTGGAAGTGTCTGGTTTGAATAATTTTGTTCTGCATAATATTGAACAGGAAATTCGTCAGAAGTATTTTTATAAGCCAATGTTGCTTCTTGCAAAGCATCACAAATTCTCGTAATTTTTTTAATCGGATCACTGGCGCCAACCAAAGGAAAAAGATCTGTTAATTTAGCCAAATTTTCTTTTTCTATCATCAAAATTAAACGATCATGTTTGGCCAAAGCAGCCAATCCGGTAATGCTGGATTTGAATAATTTATCTTTATAATCAATATTTTTATCAGGCTTTGCGATAACAATATAGTTTCTTTCAATATTTGTACGAAAACTGACTAGTTTTTTTTCAATATAAGATTCATTGACTCTTTCATTAAAAATATCATCCAGCAGTTCTCCGCTGAGCGTTAATTTTTGATAAAAATGTTCTTTTCGGCTTGAAATATACACACTAAAAAGCAATGCGAGATTTTGTATTAAATCATGGCCAATATCGTTCGCCGCAATCACCAATGTTAAACCAACAGCTTTCAATGGAATAATTTGCAAAGTGACTGCTGATTTTTTATAAATTTTTTGTATTTCTGCAGACTTAGGATCCAATCCTGACAAACGATCTAAAATATTAGAAGGAATTGGATCACAGGTGAATAGCGGCTCCATCGGATTAGTTAAGTCTACAAGATAAATTGGCATATTTAATAAAGTACGAATATGAACCAATAGATCATTAATTTTATGTTCTTTGATCAGCGCTTGAGTATTTTCATATAACAACTTATTCAGCTGATGATTAATGATATCTTTTTTATCCTTATTGGCATCATTCACGATTTTAGCAACTTCACTAAACGGCGTATGATAATCAATATAACAAACTGGAAAATCGTGTTGATTAGCCACTTCCAACAATGGACTTAAATCATCAGGCGCACTCATATTGTCAGAAATAATTAGTGCTGCAAGCTCTGCATCTATCAGCCTTTGTATGTAATCTTTCTGTTCATTACCATTTTTCGGTATACCCAATCCTGTTGTCATGATCAATGAATCAGGTTGAACCCACTCACTTGGATTTGCTAATTCTGAAGTATGTGCCCATATAATTTTTCGATTCATTCCCTTGTGATTGCTAATTAATCTAATTTTAAGATTGGGAATTTCAAGTAAATTCTTAACTGTTAACTGCATGCTATCCTTTAATGCATCTTCATACGATCGTACAATTTTATCATGCATTTCATTATTTTTATCTAATTGTTATGAATAGTGGAACACAATACTATCTTACGGCTACATTTTTGACGGAGAAATCATTTTAGATAGATATTTTTTACTAACATTTTGATTTTATATTAATTTTTTTAAGTGAAGCTTCATAAATGCTACAAGCAACATACTAAAAACAAAAAGCTCACAACAATTTCAGGAGGAAAAATGAGTTTGATTAATGCCGAAGGCCATTCGGTAACTGCTAATAACGGATTTTCGCGTACAAACAATGAAGGTGCCGAAGCCACAACAGAAACTTTAGTGACTAAAAAATTAACATTGCTAGAAGGTATAGCAATGATCGTTGGTACAAATATTGGTGCAGGCGTTCTAGCCATACCTTATGCTTCAAGAAACTCAGGTTTTCTACCATTATTCCTTTGGTTGATTGTGATCGGAATCATTACGACAATCACAATGTTATATGTTGCAGAATCATCATTACGTACACGTTCACATTTTCAGCTCAGCGGTTTAGCAAGAAAATATGTTGGTAAAGTTGGCTCATGGTTAATTTTCATCTCTATTTTTGCTAACACCACTGGTGCTTTAATTGCCTACATGGCAGGCAGCGGCCGATTAATCAATCAATTATTTGGCATCCCAAATCAATTTGGTAGTTTAATTTTTGCAATCCCTGCAATCGGTATTCTTTACGCAGGCTTAAAAGCCGTCGGTAAAGGTGAAAAATACATCAGTATCACCATGGTTGCTTTGATTGTTATTTTATCAATCACAACTTTCTTTAACGTTAATACAAAAATTGAGAATTTATTAGAAGGCCAATGGTCTTACATGATTCCAATTATTTATTTAGTGGTATTTGCATACTCTGCACAATATATTGTTCCTGAAATTGCGCGTGGTTTTGCACATCAGCC
>CANRJX010000026.1 GCA_947631095.1 uncultured Wohlfahrtiimonas sp. | reverse complement strand
ACACGCACTGTTGAAAACGTAACAGTTCAACCAAATGAATATACATATCGTATTTATCCGCAAGAAAAAAATCATAAACAATACATTGACATCGTGCATAAGCCACAAGCTAAGTAAGATAATATAAAACTTAAAGAGCCAATGATTGTATTGGCTCTTTATAAAGGAGGAATAAAAAAACACGACAGATTCAAATGATAGAAGTAAAAGATATAAAAATTATATAAAAATGGAGGATATATCATGAAGTTATCAGTTGCTAAGCGCATTCCACACGAGGAAGTTATTGTATATTTTATGGAATCTATTGAAACCGGTGGCTTTTTACCCGGTGAAATTATTCCTCCGCTGAAAGATTTAGCGACTAAATTGAATCATCCAGAAGCAGTTATATCCCATGCTGTTGATATTTTAAAAGCTGAAAATATCCTATTAGATACGAGTGGTGGCGGATTAATTCTAACGAGAAGTGATAAAGATTTAATTTTAGGTAGCTTGCGTAGTCGCATTTTAAATATTAATCCTGAAGATATTATTGATCTGTTAGAAATTCGTGAAGGGCTAGAAACTCGAGCATTTGTTCTAGCAACACAACGCGCAACTGAACAAGATTTTAAAGCCATTGAGCAGGCATTAGAAGCGATGGAAGAGCGCGTAAAACTACAAAAAACGGCTGCAAAAGAAGATTTGCGTTTTCATTTAGAATTAGTGAAAGCAAGCCATAATAAAATGATGGTAGAGGTGGTTGAAATTATTTTTGAACGCTTCTTCGAAACTTTAAATGATACAAGAACGCATATTTATAAGCTGAATAGCGTAGATCATTTTATCGATGTCCACAGAGAAATTTATAATGCTTTAGTGGCAAGAGATGCTGAGCTTGGTCTAAGCCTGATGAAAGCTCATATTCAACAAACAATTCAATTGTATAGAAATCTTAAACATTAAATATAATTAAAGCGCTGATTGAATCATCTATCAGCGCTTTTTGGATTCTAGTTTTTGCTATAGCATTATTAACTTACTATGCAGAAACTGCACTTTTTAGCACATGAGACACATTAATTGGTACAACTAAATATCATTTCTTAGGTTATAATCGAGAAACTTATACTTTGATAGGTCATTGGAGACAAACGTGTTGGAATTAATCTTAGCAGGACTCGCAATAATTAGTTATATCGCATCTATGATCTTTTTAAAAAAGACACAAGTTAGAAGATTATGGTTGATTCTTTTTATTTTTATTATCATTAGCACATGTTTGGGTGTTTCATTTATGCATTTTGATAAGTCAGGTTTGTTGGCGGATGCGACTGAAATGTCAGAACTTTATTTTATCTACTCTATGGTTGCATTATTGCCAGTAATTGCAGTGATCAACTTTTGGGTATTTCGTTCGGTCATTTGGAAAGTATTAAGTGGCCAAGACATCTCTGATAAAGAGAGCAAAAAAACTAAGTAATCGCTCTGAATTAACGAAAAAAGCCAGCTAATTTAGCTGGCTTTTTTAGTGGATGATTATTTTACTCAGCTGGTATTTGAGTGTGTTACGAGGAAGAAGCAGAAGTACCGCATTTATGGCAAAAATGTAAAAAAGCACTTTTTCTCGTTTGGCACGATTGGCAGTAGTCAAAAATGTTGATTCCGCAATGCGGGCAAAAATCGTATTCAGGATTAGCAAAGTTAGCCGTTCGCTCACAACTTGGGCACACGCCTTTACCTAATCGTACCAGTGCTATATCGTAGCTTAATTCTTTTCTTCGAACAGTTTCAGGTTGTGCTTCTGCTATTTTTTGTTTAGCTAAATATCTTTGTAAGCCTCTAATGGCATAATGGCCACCTAAAATAGTAATCACAATACCGACGCCATAACGCACATATCCACCATAACTTGGTAAATAAGGCACCAACTCTACAAAGAAAGTAAATAATGCAAAGAAGATAAATCCCCAAGCGAATGGCCAATATTGATTTTTTCGTTTTTTTGCGAACAACCATCCTGCAATAATTAATAGCGGCAATGTAACTGCTAAACGATATAAGAAAACACGTAAATTTTGTTTTTTAACTTCTATTTGTAGTGCTTCATAAGCATGATTATTTAACGCCGTTATTTGTTGTCTAATCCCTTCAGCTTGAATACTCAATTGTGCAATGGCTTTATGTTTTTCTGCAATTTGTTGATCCAATTGATTCACATCTTTTTTAATGCTTTCCAGCTCTTTTGTGCGAGCAATTAGCTCATCATCTTGGTCAGAGCGTTTTGTTGCTTGTCTTGTTTTGAGCCAATTATTAAACGACTCATTTGCATTTTTGTAGACTTTTTTTTCAATGTTTAATTTTTCTTCAATGCGACGCAGCTCATCATTCGCACGATTGATTTCGGTATATTGTTGGCTTAATGATTCTTGTAGAGGCAACATTTGTGCTTGATCGATGAAATCATCTTTTTGTAGATATTTTTCAACTCTTGGTAAATCATTCACCACTGAACTGCCAAGTCCGATTAAAAACCAAGCGAAAATGATGCTGATGACCCATAAACCACGGTTAAACCATTTTTCAGATAAGCGAAGATGTTTGCTCATATGAGAAGCTCCATTATATGTATTAGTATGTTTTATCGAAACGATTGTAGATACGCCATAGACTAACAATATTTATGAAGTTTATGGCGTTATTTAATGACAATATGATTTATCTTAATGATTTATCTTAAATTTACTAGGATATTGCTTGAAATATCTTGAATGCTATTTGCACCTGTGAGGGTCATTGCGACTTTCATCTCTTTTTGGAAAAGATCTAAAAGGTTTTCTACACCTTTTTGTCCACCGGCTGCGAGTGCGTAAGCATAAGCCCTGCCGATCATTACGCTATCAGCGCCTAGTGCAATCATTCGAACAACATCTAAGCCAGTGCGAACGCCAGAATCCGCTAATATTTTGATGTCACTTTTAACGGCATCGACTATAGGCGGTAAAGCACGAGCAGTTGATAAAACGCCATCCAATTGACGACCGCCATGATTCGAGACCACAATGCCATCTGCGCCAAACCTTACCGCATCTTTAGCATCTTCAGGGTCCAAGATTCCCTTAATAATCATAGGGCCATCCCAAAACTCACGAACCCATTCTAAATCTTTCCAAGTAATGGAGGCATCAAAGTTCTTAGTTAACCAGCCAATATAGTCTTCTAGGCCAATAGGTGAGCCAAAATATTTAGAGATGTTGCCTAAATCATGTGGTTTACCATGTATGCCAACATTCCAAGCCCATTGTGGATGAACCATCGCTTGCATAATACGACGAATATTGGCATTTGGTCCGCTCATGCCTGAATGTGCATCACGATAGCGTGCACCTGGTGTTGGCATGTCCACCGTAAATACTAATGTTTTGACGCCATTGGCTTTAGCACGCTCTAAAACATTCTTCATAAAACCGCGATCTTTTAAAACGTATAACTGAAACCACATTGGTCGATCAATTGCAGGGACGACTTCTTCAATTGGGCATACAGAAACAGAGGATAAAGTGAACGGAATCCCTTTATTTTCAGCAGCTCTAGCAGCTTGTACTTCACCTCGTTTGGCATACATTCCTGTTAAACCAACCGGTGCTAAAACAACAGGCATGGATAAATGATCATCCCATAATTGAGTTTCTGTGCTGATGCTAGACATATCTCTGAGTACTAATTGTTTGAGTTCAATGTCAGAAAGGTCCGAAACGTTACGCTTGAGTGTATGTTCTGCATATGCACCGCCATCGATATAGTGAAATAAAAATGGTGGAAGCGTTTTCTTGGCCGCTTTTCTATAATCTGTAGATGCAGAGATAATCATTGATGCTCCATGTGTTGAATTAGAATTTTATAACTGATATCGAATCATAACTTAAATCAAACTCAAGGTAAAATGGCGATAAACATAAAATAACATACTTTATATATATGTAATGTATAATATTTTTCTTGCTTGTTAAAATGCTTGGTGATATAAATTTAATCAACGTTATTTCATGAAATATTTTTTTTAAAACTTGGAGCTATGCATTGATTGATTAGGAGTCGATATGTTAAGTGGTTTAATTGTTGGGGCTTTACTTGGATTTATATTGCAGCGCGCAAGATTTTGTATGACTGGTGGATTCAGAGACATATATTTAACGCGCAATAATACTTTGTTGTATGCATTTTTAATCGCAATTTCTGTTCAAGCTGTTGGCGTATATTTTTTAGTAGAAACAGGTAATTTAACGATTCCTGTAGGCACTGTTTCTTTGGTGGGTGTTATTGGCGGAAGTTTATTGTTTGGTTTCGGTATTATTTTAGCTGGCGGGTGTGCAACAGGAACTTGGTATCGGGCTGGTGAAGGGTTGATTGGTAGCTGGGTTGCACTGATTTTTTATATGTTATCGGCAGCAGCGATTAAATATGGTGTGATGGCAGATGCTTATAAAAATATTAGTGCTAACGGTGTTGTCAATAACTCAATGTCTGAAACTTTACAAATTCCACAGGGCTTATTAATTTTGTTATTGGTGACTGTTACATCTATTTTGGTGATTAGACACTTGCGTAAACCTAAAGTCAAAATACCAACCTTACCAGCAAGGAAAACAGGCATCGCACATTGGTTATTTGAAAAAAGATGGCATCCATTTGTAGCAGGTGCAGCAGTGGGTTTAATCGCATTTATCGCATGGCCATTAAGTTCTGCAACAGGCAGAGTCGGTGGATTAGGCATCACAACGCCTTCTGCAAATATTGTCCAGTTTTTATTGACGGGTAATGATGGACTAATCAATTGGGGCGTATATTTAGTTTTAGGTATTTTTATAGGCTCATTCATTGCCGCAAAAGGTAGCAGTGAATTTAAATGGCGAGTACCGAGCAGCAATATTATGATTTCAAGTGTTGTCGGCGGTATTTTGATGGGCATTGGTGCAGGTTTTGCAGGTGGTTGTACGATTGGTAATGGTTTAACCAATACATCAATTATGTTATGGCAAGGTTGGTTAGGATTAATTTTCTCGATCATTGGCGTATGGATTGCTTCTTATTTTGTCTATGTAAGACCGCGCAGAAAAATCCAGCAACGAGCGTCACCAAACTTATCAACGGTTGGTTAATTCAAAAATATTAGGAGCATAAAATGGCAGTATATGAATTGAAATCTTTAGGAATGGTTTGTCCTTTTCCACTCATTGAAGCTAAAGAAAAATTGAGTGAGCTTGAGGTGGGTGATGGTTTGAAAATTGAATTTGATTGCACACAAGGTACTGAAGCTATTCCACGTTGGGCGGCTGAATCTGGTTATGGCGTAGAAGATTTTGTGCAGTTAGGCGATGCTGCTTGGAGCATTACTATTATTAAAACTCATTAAAATAAAATCAAAAGTTTAAAAAGTCCCAGATGATAATCTAATCTGGGCTTTTTTATTGTGAATTTAAATGACTTTATTTCTTCCTGCCATGTAGCCCAAGATTGTTTGTAAACAGATGAGCCCAAGAAAAACTGAGAACGAAATCGACCATGTGTTGAATAAATCAAACAATAATCCAAAGAAAAAAGGCCCACTTGCTGCAATTAAATAGCCGATTGATTGGGCCATGATAGAGAGCTGTGTGGCTTGATGATGATTATTTGATCGTAAGCTGATGAACATAAGTGCGAGTATGATGCTTATGCCACTACCAATGCCTGCAATTGCAAACCATAAAATAGAGAGTTTCGGCAGTAAAAATATCCCGAGTGTTCCAGTTAATGATGCTAGAGATGCAAATACCACGATGGCTTTTTGGTCTTTAGTCATTTTGATAATAAAAGGGATGAGTACGCCTGCACATAATGAAATGATTTGAAATAAACTTAGAAACCACCCTGATGTGCTTAATGAAACGTCGTGGGATTTTAAGTACGTTGGAAACCAGCTAATGGACACATAAAACGTCAGTGATTGTAATCCCATAAAACCAGTGACTTGCCATGCAACCATAGAATGCCACACAGGCTTTTCTGAATGCTTTTCAGAGATAATAGGCGTTGGTGATTCTCTGCGGCTCTTTAATGCAGTTGGTAACCAAACAAATATCGTAATTGCGGTTAAAATGCCCCAAACGGCCAATGAAGATTTCCATGCTCCGGGTAATATCATTGCCAGTGGGATCGCAATGCCAGATGCAATCGCGGCTGTTAATCCAAAGGTGAGAGAATATCCTGTACTCATTTGGCTGATGTACTCTGGAAAGTCTCGTTTCACTAAAGAAGGGAGTAATACATTTCCAATCGCAATGCCCATAGCAAGAATGATATATCCCACAAAAAGCATGGATAAACTTCCTTGCGAACGAATTAATATTCCAATCAGAAGCGCTATCATGGCGAACAATAGCATTTTTTCTATGCCAATTCGTTTACCTAAGATGGCCAACGGTGAACATATTCCAAAAACTAATAATGGAACTGCATTCAATAAGCCAATCAGCGAAGGTGAAATATTAAAGTATTGCTGAATATTACTAGATAGAGGTCCGATGCTTGTAATGGGTGCTCGCAAATTTGCTGCAATTAAAAAGAATCCTACGAGGTAAATAGTCGTTGGTAACGCCTTTTTTGTGACATTTATCATGTTGTTTAGCTTTGAATAAACGGATTAAAAAAATAATTTTATATAGTAACTATAGGATTTTACTATAGCTTATGTCGATTTATAGCATTGAAGATATCAGTTATCACTGTTTAGTTATAGTTTATTTTCAAAATTTTTGGATAATTGATTCATTCCTACAAAACCACAACAGGATTACAAGGAGATTAGAAATGAAGACACAAGTTGTCATTATTGGTGCGGGGCCTGCAGGGTTATTACTTGGCGAGCTTTTGTCCAAGGAAGGAATTGACAATGTTATTTTAGAACAGCGTGCGCCAGATTATGTTTTAGGGCGAATTCGAGCTGGTGTTCTAGAAAGCGTTACAGTAGATGCTTTAGAAAGAGCAGGTGTCAGTTCAAGATTGCATAAAGAAGGCCTGCCACATGATGGCATTGAAATGGTTTATGATGATATTCATCATCGTATTGATTTCAAAAAATTAATTAACAGATCTGTTGTTGTTTATGGACAAACAGAAGTAACGCGTGACTTAATGGATGCGCGTAAAGCAAAAGGTACCACGACTTTTTATGAAGCAACGGAAGTCACGCCTCATGATATTAAAAGTAATGCACCTTATGTAACATTTATGTATCAAGGTGAGAAACATACAATTCATTGTGATTTTATTGCGGGTTGTGATGGCTTTCATGGTGTCTCAAGAAAATCGATTCCTCAAGATGTCATTAAAGAGTATGAGAGAGTTTATCCATTTGGTTGGTTAGGTTTATTATCTGATACGAAACCTGTTACTGATGAGTTAATTTACGCCAATACAGAACGAGGTTTTGCTTTAGCAAGCCAACGTTCAGCCACTAGAAGTAGATATTACTTACAAGTGCCATTAACTGAAAAAGTTGAAAATTGGTCAGATGATAGATTCTGGGAAGAGTTGAGCTTGCGTTTATATCCAGAAGCTGCAAAAAATTTAGAGACAGGTCCAAGTTTAGAAAAAAGTATTGCCCCGTTGCGTAGCTTTGTTTCTGAGCCATTGCGCTATGGTCAACTATTTTTAGCAGGCGATGCGGCGCATATCGTTCCACCAACAGGTGCTAAAGGCTTAAACTTAGCAGCGAGCGATGTTTTATATCTAGCGGATGCACTGATTGAATTTTATGTTGATAAGAGCGATGCAGGTATTGAAGGTTATTCTGAAAAAGCATTGAAACGTATTTGGGGAGCAGAGCGCTTCTCTTGGTACATGACAACAATTTTACATCGTTTTGATGATAATGATGCTTTCAGCCAAAAAATGCAAAGAGCAGAATTTATGCACTTGGTGAATTCTGAATATGCACAAGTTTCTCTAGCAGAAAACTATGTAGGCTTGCCATATTAATATTTCATTCAGAATATTAATATTGAAAGAGTGATGGGAGTGATATTCCATCACTCTTTTTTTATTAAGTATTTTATTGCTTGCCATGACATAAAGAGCAAATCATAATGATGTTCGCTCATTACATAAATAATAAAGATATGGGATCAATTTATACAGCATTAGCCTTACTAATTGCGTCAGCCTTTACTTCTGCAACCATCTTGCCGGGTAGCTCTGAAGTTGTTTTAGTCGCATTTTTAGAAAAATATGAAAATCATCATCTGATTGCATGGCTGTGTGCAAGTATTGGGAACACTGCAGGTGCAACGGTTTCTTATTTTTTAGGGCGATTAATCCCACCTAAAAAAGAACCATCAGCACGCGTTCAGCGATATCTTAATAAATATGGCAGTTCTATCTTATTATTTTCATGGATTCCTTTTCTTGGAGATGCTTTGCCAATTGCTGCTGGTTGGCTGCGCTTAAAAGCGCTTCCTTGTATTATTTTTTTATTCATCGGCAAAACATTTCGTTATGCAGCCATGATTTTGTTTTGGGTATTTGGCGGGTCTGAATTTTTTAATAAATTTTTCTAAGTATACTGCTGTTATAACTTATCAATGAATATAGAATAATGGCAAAAAAGGAGTTGTTATG
Organism: uncultured Wohlfahrtiimonas sp.; assembly: GCA_947631095.1. Taxonomy (GTDB): domain Bacteria; phylum Pseudomonadota; class Gammaproteobacteria; order Cardiobacteriales; family Wohlfahrtiimonadaceae; genus Wohlfahrtiimonas. The sequence goes on along the minus strand of CANRJX010000026.1, from coordinate 11,950 downwards.
TTTAAAACCTCTATGTTGAATTCTGATATTTGTCGCGTATTAGCAAATATGGGACACACTGATCGCATTGCGATTGCCGATGCAGGATTGCCAATTCCAGATTATATTGAACGAATTGATTTAGCGATAGTTGAAGGGCTTCCAAGTTTTTTAGATGTATTAAAAGCAACGTTGGATGTCATGAAAGTTGAAAAAGCAATTTTAGCAACAGAGATTCAAGAGCGTAATCCTGAAGTGCATCAAGCTGTTGTCTCACTGCTAAAGCAGCATGAACCTAATATTGCGATTATGTATATTTCTCATGAGGATTTTAAAAATACGACAACAGCTGAGTCTTGTAAGGCAATTGTAAGAACGGGTGAATGTACACCATACGCTAATATTATCTTGGAATCAGGTGTGGTTTTTTAAGATAACCCTTTAAAATTAGTTTAGTGTATTAAACTTTTTTATTTTTTAAAGTATGAGAAATAAAAGTTATTGTAGTAAGTAAAATAATATATATAGTAATTTTATGAAATAAAATCAATTGGTTACATTTGATTTCTAGATTGAAAAGTGGATATATTTTTCTGTATAAATAGATTTTTGTAATGATTAAGATTTTATATGATTTCACTGTAATTGTATGATAAATAATGATTAATTAAGTATTAAGTCATTGTTTTTAAGCCACAGCCTGATGAACCAATTAGTTTGATAAAATCTCATAACATGAGATAATGCCTATACTTTATTTTACTGATATGACTAAGCTATGAAAGAATTAGAACTAAAGCAACAAGGGAAAATTAAGCGTTTAACAAATCAAACATTCAAGTTTGATGAGAGAGTGAGAGACGGATGGTTTTCTGCAGTCTATTTTTTAAAGACTACTGAAATTGCTGAGAAATATTGCAAAGGTAAAATCGTAACCATGCAATTCTTTCAACGCCAAGATAAAGTTGTAGTGTGCGGAGTCGATGAGTCTATTGCTTTATTGCACACATTTGCAAAAAATCCTGAATCTTTAGAGATCAATGCACTGCATGATGGTGATATGGTTAATGCATTTGAAGCTGTTTTAACAGTGACCGGATGCTATGAAGATTTTGGTTATTTAGAAGGCTTGATTGATGGGATTTTAGCGCGTCGAAGTTCAGTGGCAACTCATGTTCATCGTGTTGTGAAAGCTGCTGGTGAAAAGTCAGTGTTATTCATGGCTGATCGAAATGATCACTTTAGTCAGCAAGCAGGCGATGGTTATGCTGCTTTTATTGGTGGAAGCTCAGCACAAGCCACCCATGCGATGAATGAATGGTGGGGCAAAGAAGGCATTGGCACGATGCCACATGCATTGATCCAATTGTTTAATGGTGACATCGTTGCAGCAGCCAAGGCATATCATGAAACTTACCCTAAAGATCGCTTAGTAGTATTGGTGGATTACCATAATGATGTGATTGAAGACTCTTTGAAAGTGGCACGCGAATTGGGTGATGTTTTAGCAGGTGTTCGTATTGATACTTCAGGGAATATGGTGGATAAATATTTTATGCGTAACCCTGAATTGTTGGGTAAATTTGATCCAAGAGGTTGTAATAAAGAATTAGTGTTTGCACTGCGTGAAGCATTGGATAAAGAAGGATTTAATCACGTCAGTATTATAGTCAGTGGTGGCCTCAATCCTGAAAAAATTAGAGCATTTGAGAAAAACAATGTACCCATTGATGTGTATGGTGTTGGTGCAAGCTTATTAGAAATTAATATTGGCTTTACGGGTGATAATGTTTTGTTGGATGGGAAACCACAAGCAAAAGCCGGAAGAGCATACTGGCCAAATCCAAGGCTAGAAAAGGTTGAATATGTGCAATAAACGGATGGCTAATTATGTAGATCATTTAGTTGAATGGTTGCATGAAGAAAAAAGTGCTCGAAATTTAGATGGTTTTGTATTTGGCTTAAGCGGCGGTGTTGATTCAGCTGTGGTCAGTTTTTTATTGGCAAAAGCTGATTTACGCAATAGTTTTGCTGTTATGATGCCGTGTCATAGTCATGAGTCTGATCTTAACGATGCCAAATTAGTATTAGATAAATGTCATTTAGATCATACAATCGTTGATTTATCCGCAACGCATTCAGTTTTTTATGACACGATTGGCAAAGAAAAATTAGCTGGTAGATCGGCGAGTGAAGCAAGAGTGATTGATGGAAATGTACGTGCAAGATTGCGTATGACAACGCTTTATGCGATTGCACAAGCGCGCAATGCGCTAGTAGTTGGAACGGATAATCAAGTGGAATGGCAGCTTGGTTACTTTACAAAATATGGTGATGGTGGAGTGGATGTTGCGCCGCTCATTCATTTAATGAAAGATGAAGTCTATGAGCTCGCTCGATATTTGGGCGTGCCACAATCGATCATTGATAAAAAACCGTCTGGCGGCCTTTGGGAGGCACAAACGGATGAAGATGAGATTGGTTTAAGTTACGATGAAATGAATAGAGCGTTGCGCGGTGAGCGAATGACTGATAAGGTGCAGGCAATTATTCAACATTGGCATGAGCGCTCGCGACACAAGCGTGAAATGCCTAAAATTCCTAAAGCCTTTTCTGACTTTCTATAAGTAGTTCATTATGATTCCTTTAAGTTTATACATTCACTTTCCTTGGTGCATTCAAAAGTGCCCTTATTGTGATTTCAATTCCCACCAGCTTAAAAATAGTACATATGAAGATAATTATGTCGATGCATTGCTGCAAGATGTGGTTGAAATTGTTCCCAAAATTTGGGGCAGAACGATTCGTTCTATCTTTATTGGGGGTGGTACGCCAAGTTTGATGAAGCCTGAAGATATGGCGAAATTAATGAGTGGAATTCGCAGTTATTTGATTTTGGATCCGCAAGCAGAAATCACCATAGAAGCGAATCCAGGAACTGTTGATGCAAGTTATTTCAAGGCTTATCATGAACTTGGAATTAATCGTATCTCTATTGGAATCCAAAGCTTAAACAATGAACACTTAAAAAAATTGGGCAGAATTCATCAAAGTGATGAGGCGAGACATGCTGTGCAAGTTGCTAGAGATTCAGGTTTTGAGAATATTAACTGTGATCTTATGTTTGCATTACCGGGACAAACGTTGGAAGAAGCGATCAGTGATTTAGAAGGTGTGATTGCATTGAATCCTGATCATATTTCTCATTATCAATTAACACTAGAACCAAATACTTACTTCTATAAATATCCACCAAAATTGCCTGAAAGCGAATTGATTGAGGATATGCAGCTCCAAAGTTATGCCTTGTTAGAAAAACATGGTTATGAGCATTATGAGGTTTCTGCTTTTGGTAAAAAAGGATGTCAATCAAAACATAACCGAAACTATTGGGAATTTGGAGATTATATTGGTATTGGTGCAGGCGCACATGGAAAAATCACCATGCAGGGTGAGTCATATATTTTAAGAACATCCATCGAAAAGCATCCTACGCAATATTTGAAAAAAACAGCAGCAGAACGTCTAGTGATTGAAGAAGTGCAAAATGAAGATCTACCTTTTGAGTTTATGCTGAATGCATTAAGGCTTAAAGAGGGGGTTGATGCTGAAATTTTCTCTGAAAGAACATTTTTACCAATCTCAACCATTTCTCCAAAGTTAGACTTATTAAAAGAGAAAGGTTTGTTAATCAAAGACAATCAAAAAATTAAAACCACTGAAAAAGGGTTTCTATTTTTGAATAATGTTTTGTCTGAATTTATCGATTAATTTTTATTCTTTATTATTTGATTTTTGTTTGCATATATGTTTAGATTGTTATTCGTAAAACCTATCTGGGAACAGAAATGAATTTATTTGTAATTGAAATGATGATGCTTTAGAGAGTTGCTTGAAAAGAGTGACTCTCGTGCCCATATGAGCCACTCTAAAGCGTAATTTCAACCTACAAAATGCCGCCGGAGTGATATAAACACTTCGGCTTTTTTTATGCAGTAAATTTATATTCATGGTTTATTTATCAAGGAGAGAGAATAATGACACGCCCATTGCATTTAGAAACACTAGCCGTTCATCAAGGATTTAAAGGTGATGAAACTAACTCAATTGTTCGCCCAATTCATACATCGACAGCTTATCATTTTAATGATGCTGATCATGGTGCAGATCTTTTTAATCTGCAGGCTGTAGGCAATATCTATACGCGTTTAACAAACCCAACGAATGATGCTTTGGGTAATTTAGTGGCTGAATTAGAAGGTGGTGTGGGTGGATTATCTGTAGCTTCTGGTGCTGCGGCATTGTTGACTACAATTTTAACAATTTGTGAGGCAGGTGATCACATTGTTTCATCAAAGTTCATCTACGGTGGTAGCTACTCATTATTATCTAATACTTTGAAGCCATTTGGCATTGAAGTCACGTATGTTGACCAAACAGAATCTAAAGAAGAATTACAAAAAGCTTTCCGTCCAAACACTAAGCTATTATTTGCAGAAGTGATTGGTAATCCAAATGTACAAGTCTTAGATGTTGAGAAATTTGCCTCATTGGCGAATGACAATCAGATACCATTCGTTGTAGATGGTACATTTACACCGCCTGCAATTTTTAAAGCATTTGATCATGGTGTTGATATTTTGATCCATTCAGCCACTAAATATTTAGGCGGGCATGGTAATGCATTGGGCGGTGTGATTGTTGACTCAGGTAAATTCAACTGGGCAAATGGTAAGTTCCCTAGCTTCACAGCACCACAAGATGCTTATCATGGCTTAGTGTATACAGAGGCTTTTGGTAATTTAGCATTTTTAATTAAAGCAAGAGCGCACGTATTGCGTGATATTGGCTCAACCATTAGTCCATTCAATGCATTTTTAATTTTACAGGGCATTCAAACATTACACATTCGTTTGGATTATGTATCTAAGAACGCTTTAGCACTAGCACAATGGCTGGAAGCTCAGCCTGAAGTTGAATGGGTAAGTTATCCATTATTAGAAAGTAGCTCTGATTATGAGCGTGCAAAAAAATACTTCCCTAAAGGTGCTGGTGGAATTTTAGCATTTGGCATTAAAGGTGGCAGAGATAAGAGCAAGGCATTCATTAATGGTTTAGAGCTTGGTATTCATGCTGTAAATGTGGGTGATGTACGCACAATCGTAACGCATCCTGCAAGCACAACACATCGCCAAACGCCTGCTGATGAATTAAAATCGTTGGGCATTTCTGAAGGGTTTATTCGTATTTCTGTAGGTTTAGAAAATCTTGATGATATCAAAGCTGATCTTGAGCAAGCATTGAAAAAATAATCAAAAAAAGTATTGTTGAGTAATAATATTTATAATAAATTTTTCTGTCTAAGCCGAAGTGAATGATTTATCATTGGCTTCGGCTATTATTCTTAATAAAAAAATTAAATAGATATTAATAAAGGAGTTTCAATGAAAACTATAGCATTTGTTGTGGGTAGCTTACGTAAAAATTCATTTAATCTACAGTTGGCAAAAGCAGTTAGTAAACTACTGCCTGCAGGATATTCATCTGTATTTGTCGATATCAGCAAACTCCCTTTATATAATCAAGATCAGGATAGTCAAACACCTGCTGAAGTGATTGAGTTTAAAAAAGTTATTGCTTCATCTGATGCAGTTGTATTCGTCACGCCTGAATATAATCGTTCTATTCCGGGTGTTTTAAAAAATGCATTGGATCAAGGCTCACGTCCATATGGCAGTAGTGTTTGGCAAGGAAAGCCTGCTGGTGTGATCGGAACAAGTCCAGGTGCATTGGGTTCAGCATTGGCACAGCAACATCTTCGTAATGTCTTAACATTTTTAGATATGCCTTTATTGAATCAACCAGAAGTGTTTTTACAGTTTAATGAAAGTGCATTTGATGCGGATGGAAATATTGCAAATGACAGTACAAAAACTTATTTACAAGGCTGGGTAAATAGTTATATTCAATGGCTTAATAAAACAGCTTAAGCATTGATGATTGTTTAGATTAATAATTTTTAAATTGTCGGATGTAAATAAATAAGGGATTAATTTCTATTGAAATTAATCCCTTTCATTTTGCTATCTCTCTTTATTTATAGCGAGAAATATCTAAGCCTTCTGTATCGATATCAGGTTTATTGCCTGCGATGATGTCTGCAAGGTAAGCACCTGAACCACATGATTGTGTCCAGCCTAATGTGCCATGACCTGCATTAATGTAGAAGTTCTTATATTCTGTGCCACCAATGATTGGTGTGCTATCAGGCGTTTTTGGACGTAACCCAGTCCAGAACGTTGCATTTGGTAAATCGCCACCATCTGGGAAAAGATCGTTTGTGACAAATTCTAAAGTTGCACGACGTTTTGGATTTAACGTTAAGTTATAGCCTGAAATTTCAGCCATACCACCAATTCTAATGCGCTCATCAAAACGAGTGATCGCAATTTTATAGGTTTCATCTAAAATTGTTGAAGTTGGTGCACCATCAGAATTAGTAATTGGCGCAGTCAATGAATAACCTTTTAGAGGATAAATCGGTGCTTTAATACCAATTTTTTTCAATAAGAATGGAGTATAAGTACCTAAACAGTCTACAAAAATATCTGCCGTATGAACAACGCCATTCGCTTTAATGCCAATGATTTTATTGTGTTCGACTAAAATATCTTCAATAGTTTCATTGAATTTAAATTCAACGCCCATTTCTTTAGTCAATTCTGTTAAACGGTTTGTAAATAAGTAACAGTCACCAGTTTCATCATTAGGTAGGCGCAAACCACCTGCTAATTTATGAACAGAATCTTTTAAGCCTGGCTCAACATTTAAAATACCTTGTTGATCTAATAATTCATAAGGTACGTTAAATTTTTCTAGAACTTCAATGTCAGCTTTTATTCCTTCCATCTGTTTAGCCGTTCTAAGCAATTGCGTTGTGCCCAAAGAACGATTTTCATAGGTGATACCAGTATCTTTACGAAGTTGGATCAGACAATCACGACTATATTCAGATAAGCGAACTAAGCGAGATTTGTTCACAGCATATTTACCGCTGGTACAATTTAAAAACATGTTCCACATGAATTTATATTGATTTAAATCTAAGGTTGGCTTGATCGCTAATGGTGCATGTTCTTCGAGCATCCATTTGATTGCTTTGAGAGGAATTCCAGGCGCTGCCCATGGCGTTGCATATCCTGGTGAAATTTGTCCAGCATTACCAAAGCTCGTATCCAAAGCAGGGCCTTCATGACGCTCAAATACAGTCACTTTATAGCCTTGTTTTGCAAGATAATAAGCTTGAGTTACGCCGACGACACCAGCACCTAAAATGATGATGTTCATGAATCCTCCTAAATGGTAGTTTGCTTTGTGTGAAATGTGTGCTTTTGTAAAACACAGACCGATATTTACAGTTAAAAATCGTGCACTACTATACCGCAAATTAATAAATTTATAAGTCTTTTTATATAAAAATGTGTAGAAATTGACCTTTAAATGTAGTTTTTTTGTAGGTTAATTTAAAACGGAATATTTTATATTCTTTTAATTAATTGTTATTTATATAAATTTTATAATTCATTTCATAAAGTGATTTTACAAACTATGAAGAACACGTTAAGCATGAATCTCGATTTCTACAATTGTCGTGATTATATTAGTTTGTTATCTTTAGTGATTATTCGATCAATGTTAGAGATATAAACTATGCGTTTATTTGTGTTTGATCACTGCCCATTTTGTGTGCGTGCTCTTTTAGCTGCAGGATTAAAGTCTGTACCTATTGAAATTAACTATATCCTAGAAGATGATGTTGAAACACCAACCAAAATGATTGGTAAACAAATGGTTCCTATTTTGGAATATGAAGAAGGCAAATTTATGCCTGAAAGTTTGGATATTGTTAAATATTTAGATGAAAATCATGGTGCAAGTACTTTTACAGAAGCACAAAATCCTGAAATTCAAACTTGGATTAATGATAACTTTGTCCCTATTAATAAATATGTAATGCCACGGTATGCCACAATGGAATTTCCTGAATTTGCAACGGATAGCGCAAGAAGCACATATGTTACAAGACATGAAGAATATTTTGGATCGTTTGCTGATTTATTGGCATTGTCAGCAGAATATAAAGTTTCAACAGAGAAAGCTCTGTGTGAGCTTGAGGTTTTAATTGATCTAGATCGTATAGAAGCTAAAAAGTATTCATTAGATGATATTTTATTGTTTCCATTGCTACGTGCATTAACATGCGTGAAAGATTTAGAATTTCCTGAAAAAGTATTGGAATACACGCAAACTTTATCAGAACGAGGCAATTTGGCATTATATTTTACGCAAGCGCGTTAGTTGGAATCATAAGTACAAAATAATGATATTTACGTATTAGTGTTGATTTTAGGTTATCCTATTTGACTTTATTAACGCTTTTGATTGAAATATCTATGAAATCAAAAACCGATTTAACCCTTTGGATAAATCGGTTTTTGTTATTCATTTAATTAGGTTTGAATTTATGAAAAATAAGGTTTTGGGCAGTACCTTAATTATTGCAGGTACCGCAGTGGGTGCAGGAATGTTGGCAATGCCATTAACATCTGCACAAATGGGTTTTGGACTAACGCTAATTTTATTGACATTGCTGTGGGTATTATTGACATTTACCGCGGTGTTGTATGCTGAAGTGCATCAATATAATAAGAATGATGCAGGTATCGCAAGCTTGGCAGAACAATATTTTGGTACATCAGGGCGATTATTCGTTAACTTTGTTTTATTGTTTTTTATGTACGCTGTTTTGACTGCCTATGTCACAGGCAGTGGTAGTTTACTGTTAGGAATCTTGCCAAGTTTTGATAATCCAGACCTTGTGCAAAAAATTATGTCACTCATATTTTCAATAGGCTTAGGCTTGCTGGTGACAATTGGGATATCTATTGCCGATGTTGCGAATCGAATTTCTTTTAGTTTAAAAGTCGTTATTTTTGTTGTGATTCTAGCGCTAATGTTGAATAAAGTTTCATTTGAGAATTTACAGGCTGCGCCCACGAATAATTTGCTATTTTTCTCTGCGATGCCAGTATTTTTCATGACATTTGGCTTTCATATCTGTACGCCAACCATCAATGAATATTTGGAAGGTGATCATCGTAAGGTTAAGTTGTCATGTATTTTGGGGGCAACTGCGATTTTCATTATTTATGTTGTGTGGCAATTTGCCACTCATGGTGTTTTAGAACAGTCCGTATTGATTAAAGTATTGAATGAAGAACCGAATTTAAATGGTTTAATTGAAGCCTTTAAAGTAACGACTGGCAGCGTATTGATGGGTGAAATGGTGCGTATATTTTCATTATTAGCACTTGTGACATCTTATATTGGTGTTGCATTAGGTTTATCAAGTGCTGTGAAAGATTTATTGATGCATTTTAAATTGCGCCATGATCGAGCGACCATTGGTTTAATTACATTTATTCCACCAATTATTATTGGATTTACATACCCTCAAATTTTCTTAAGTGCTTTTGCATTTGCGGGCATTATTTTTGCATTCATCGGTGTATTTTTACCGGTAGCGTTAGCATATAAGTCACGCAAAACTTATCCAAATGGTGAGCATACTAAAGGTGGCAATTTATCATTAGCATTGGCAGTTATTTTTGGAATTATAATTGTTACAGCGTACATTTTATCGACATTTATGAATATGTTACCTTCAGTTGTTGGTTAATTTTATATATGTTTTTGAAGTAAAAAGCTCACCCAAATGCGGGTGAGCTTTTTTATATGCATTATATGGCTGATATTTTCATCAAAATTAAACCGCTTACAATTAATATTGCGGCAATCACTCTTAATAAAGTGAGCGGCTCATTGAACAGAATGATGCCAAGCATAAATGCACCAATCGCACCAATACCTGTCCAGATCATGTAGGCTGTGCCAAGTGGTAATGTTTTCATTGCAAATGCTAACAATGAAAAGCTGATGATCATGGCAATGATAGTAATGGATGAATAATAAAGAGATGAAAAGCCATTTGAAAGCTTCATGGTATAAGCCCAAAGGATTTCAAATAGACCTGCAAAGAAGAGAGCAAACCAAGCTAACATAATAAGTTCCTTATAATGTTCTAGGTCGTCCCAGATGATCGAAGTTATTGAAAGCAGATAGGTCGTCCTATCTGCTGAGTAATATAAGTAAAAGAGATTTTTAGGTCAATGATTATTGGTAAAAACGATCGAAGCCTGCACGTAAATCAGCTTTTAAATCATCTAAAGATTCCAATCCAATTTGTAGGCGAAGTGTTAAACCATTAGGATTCCATTTTGTTGCGGTGCGGTATGTTGTGCAGTCAAATGGAATGACTAAACTTTCAAATCCGCCCCATGAAAAGCCCATGGAAAATAGTTCCATATTATCGAGCATATTTGCCAATTGAGGTTTAGTGATTTCAGGTTTTAGCACAATTGAGAATAAACCTGAGCTTCCTGTAAAGTCACGTTTCCAAATTTCATGACCTGGACATTCAGGGAAAGCAGGGTGCAATACTTTGGTCACTTCTGGTTGTTCTTGTAACCATTTAGCCATTTCTAATGCACGTTGTTCAGCTTCTTTTAAGCGAATGTGTAATGTGCGTAAACCTCTAAGCGCTAAAAAACAATCTTCAACACCTGGCAACATTGCCATTAAATCATACGTTTTATGTAAACGTTTCCACCATTTTTCATTGGCAGATACCATACCCAATAAAAGATCAGAGTGTCCACCTAGATATTTTGTACCAGCTTCTACAGAAATATCACATCCATGTTTGTGCGCATCGAAGAATAAAGGCGTTGCCCATGTGTTATCAATAATTGTTGTAATATCATGTTCTTTGGCGATAGCAGTCAATAAAGGAATGTCTTGAATTTCAAAAGTTTGTGAACCAGGTGATTCTAAGAATAATACAGTTGTATTTTCTTTAATGAGAGTGCGGATATCCTCGCCCATTAAAGGATCATAATAGGTTGTTTCAATTCCCATTTTTTTTAAAAATAAGTTGCAGAAATCTCGGCTAGGAGAGTAGACGCTATCAGGCATTAATAGGTGATCACCACTTTTTAATGTTGCAAGTAGGGACAGGGCAACAGCCCCTAATCCAGAAGGAGAGATAACAGTCCCGGCGCCACCTGTAAGACTTGTCCAAGCTTCTTCTAAATGACGAATGGTTGGTGTTCCATCTGTTCCATAAGTGAATTCAGAACGGCGATTATTCAAATCATCCATTGTTTTGTAAACAACTGTTGAGCCACGATAGATTGGTGCATTGACGAATCCTTTTTGCTGAGCAGGATCTCTACCCAATTGTGTTAATTGGGTTTCAGTTGAAAATTTATTTGATTTAACGTGACTCATGCCTATCTCCGATCAATTTTTAAGCGATGTTCACTATAGCAAAATAAGCTTGATATATGAATATTGAGTAGGCAAAGGATGAAAATGGATAGCATACAAATGTCAGAAATCCTATATAATGTATCCTTATTTCGCAGTTAACGTCAGTAATAGAAGGAAATATGATGGAAAATATAGTCGTTTTAGATTTTGGTAGTCAATATAATCAATTAATTGCTCGCCGCATTCGTGAAATAGGTGTTTTTTCTGAATTAATTCCTCATACCGTAACTGCCGAAGCGATTAAAAAATTGGCACCTAAGGGTATTATTTTATCAGGTGGCCCAAATAGCGTTTATGCAGATGATGCTTTTAAAATCGATATGGAAATTTTTAATTTAGGCATTCCTGTTTTAGGCATTTGTTATGGTATGCAGTTAATGTCTCACAGCTTGGGTGGTAAAGTTTCTAAGGCTGACCATAGCGAATATGGCAAGGCTGCCTTGAAACATTTAACGAAAGATTCTTTGTTGTTAAATAACTTACCTGAAGAGCACATTGTATGGATGAGTCATGGTGACTT